>JBOIDH010000001.1:0-21504 GCA_050740495.1 Gammaproteobacteria bacterium
GCTGAGCGGTCGAAAGCGGCGGTCTTGAAAACCGTTGCTTTCGACCGCTCAGCCGCCTCATTCGGAACCCAAACCGAGTTCGAGGTGATGGCAATGGCTCTACATTCGACGTTTATGGAGGAGATCCACAAATACCGCAGGGAGTGGCTCTGGCGCTTGCTCGAGGAGCAATTCCATGGCAAGCAGGCCGCGCTAGCGAAGGCTGCCAATGTTTCGCCTGGCAGCCTTCACGATATCCTCAACTTAAACAACAACCGCAATGTCGGCGAGCGGATCGCGCGCCGCGTCGAGGACAATCTCGGCCTGGCCCCCGGCTCGCTCGACAAGCCGATCGGGCCGCAGAAGCGAAGCCCGCGCGACAGAAGACAAAGCCAGGCCAGTAAGCCTAAGCGATTAGAACGAGCCACGGTCTGAATCTCCGGGCGCACGCGCGATGCGCGCGTTGATCGGGCAGGCTAAGATCCGGGCCGTTGACTTGCTGGACAGCACCGCCTTGGTGAAGACGGTGTTGTTGCTGGACGCTCCCCCAAAGCGTAGATACCCCTCATCCCTCGCCGTCCGGCATGAATCGGAGCCTCGCTTGTTAGAATAGCAAGCGCCAACCCGGTACCCTCACAAGGAGGCTCCTATGACCTTGCTCGACGAGCTGCAAGCCCTGTCGATCGGCGCTAAGCTGACCGTCCCCTGGGACGAGCTGCGCCCATACTTCCGCGGCCTAACCGAGAAGCAGCGTTGGGAAGCCATGCTCGCTTGGCTTGAATCCCAAAACCTCTCGCACCGCCTCATTGCGGAGCTCCGGATCCTGTCCGATGGAACCTACGCAACCACCTTGTCCATCGAGCGCCTAGCACCGCCCGGCTGAGGGGGGCGACGATCCGCATCATCAGGCGGGCGGCCCATAGCAGGCGCCTGCTCCGCAGGAGATCCCAGGACCATTCGAGACTGTCCGAGCCATAATGCCATAGCCAAAGCGACAAGAGGCTGCCCTCGTAGGCGTCACGAACACTAAAGCGGCAGGCGGTGAGGTCCTGCCCGGTCTCCGCCTCCACGGCTTCGACCCAGAAAAAACCACCGTCGTCGCTACGGTAGATGCGTACCGACTTGGCCGACCAGCTCGGTTTCTGTGCCACAGGCCCCATTCTAACAGCTCAACCGCCGAACACGCTCTCCAGCGCCGCGCGCTTGGTCTCGACGCTCAAGTGCGCGTAGCGGTTCGCGGCTTGGATCGAGCGGTGGCCGAGGACCTCTTGGACCATTTTCAGGCTGTAGCCACCCTGGACTAAGAGGCTCGCGGTCGTGTGCCGCAAGTCGTGAAAGCGCAAATCCCCTAATCCCGCCCGCGCGCAGCCGCGCTTGAAATGCGTGTACATCGTGCGCGCTTTGCAAGGCAGCGGCAGGCGGGCGACGGCATCAATCATCGCGGGCAGGATCGGGATGAGGCGGGGCTCGCGGTTCTTCGAATCGGGCAGCCAGAGGCAATCCCCCCGAAAGCCAGGGTCAGGGACGATCCCCTGCTTGGCGCGCCGAACGTTCGTTCGGTTGAGCGCGAAGATTTCCCCCTGGCGCATACCGGTGTAAACCGCAAGCGTGATGGCATCGCGCGTCGGGCGGTGGCCGCAGGCGAGGACCAGCCGCTCGACCTCGGCGAGCGTCAGATAGCGGTGGCGGGCGTTGTGCTCGGGATCGAGCGAGATGTAAACCGGACGCGGGAGCCAGCCCCAGCGCCGGTGAGCGAGGCGCGCGATGCGCCGCAGCCAGGCGATGCGCCGGTTGACGGTGGCGGGGGTCAAATGCGGGTGCGCTGACCGGTAGCGCGAGGCCAGGACCGGGATCTCGTGGAGCGCCTCGCCGTCCACAAACGCCGCCAGGCGCGCGATATGGGAGCGGGCCTTATCTGGCTGCCGGAGCCGGGGCAATTCCTCCACCAGGACCCGCTCGAGGGCCTCCCTGACCGTGCGCGCGGGCATCGATGCATCCTCGGCGCGCGAGGCCGGCAACATCCCTGTGCCGCGCTTTGCGATCTCGGAGTCGATAAGCGCGCGCAATTGCGCCAATTCGGGCAGTCCCAAGCCCATGCGAATCCCTCGCGTGGCTCACCGAAATTCCCGGCCGGTCGAGCCTTTTAGCCGTCCCTGCCCCGCTCACGCGCATTAGACCATCGATCTTGGAGCCGTGATCGAGTATCATGCGAAACTTCTGAAAACAGAATATTTTACCAGGGAAAGGCCGGCGAAGTGAGGCCGGGGAGGTAAGCGCGCGAAGACCCGGGAGGCGCCCCGGGCCAAAGGGGGGCCCAGATGAACGACGAACAGAACAACCTACCGGCAGCGGCCGAGGGCGTACGGCGCACTCGCCGGGAGTGGCGCCTTTGGCTGCGACACGCGCCTCGGCGCTTATGGAGCCGATTGCGTCACTTCCGCATCGAACCCGCCAATGTCCAGTCGGTCGACGTCTTCCGGTACCGAGACCATTGGCGGGTCGAGTGCCAGCAAGGCGATGGGATCGTCTTTGCCTCGATCACGGCGCCGGATCTCCAAGCCGCCGGCCGGCTGATAGCCCGCTTCAGCCGGCCGGCAATAGGCGCCAAATGGTTAGGGTGGGTGGCAAGGTTCCGGGGCCGACCGTGAGGGGGTCAAAGCGGTGCGACAAATTCTGCGATCTGAGCCAAGACAGCATCGCCTCCCAGCCGCTCGTGGTCGGTGCGGCCGGGGAAATGCGGCCGCAGCTCGGCCCAGGGAACGGTGCGCTCCGGCCCGATCGGTAGGGATTGCAGTTCATCGAGTATGTTCAATGGAGCCTCCTTGTGAAGGTTGTTGATTTCAGCAATCGCGATCCTAGCAGGGCAGGCTCCGCCCTTGCCCCGGGCCACAAGGCGCCCGGCCGGATTAACGAAATTTAACGTAACGGGAGGTGGGGAAGGTGGGAGTCGCCGCGGTGGACCCGGCCAGCACACACAGCATCACCAACGGTGCGTCCTCGGCATTGGGCCGGGGGGTATGTTGTGTGCGCGTGCGGAAGGGTTTGCGGCGGCAAGTGATCTCACACACCTGCCGCCGCGAGTACATGGATCGCTCCAGATCTCATGAAAACATGAAAACAACGTACTGATCGAGGGACCGCCCAGCATCAGCATGAACCAGCATAACAAAATTCCCCCGCGGGCAATATACCCCCGCCCCCCCCGGTTCCTCACGCGCGGCTCCCATCGACCCTCCCAGGTCAATCCCCAGTCGCGCGTACGCTCCCGGTCACGGCTCGCTGTGGTCCTCAAGGCCGTGGCCGGGCCTTTTACGAGGTGAGCCCCATGACCATCCAAAAGAAGCCAACGCCGTTAACGTTCTCCTCGATCACATTCTCGGCAAGGGGCGCTACAGCCTGGATGAGCGCTACGGCTCTATGCCGGTTGGTCGCCGGAAAGAGGGTAGTCGAGGCCTGGAAAAGGTTGCGTTCGCACGGCGGGTGCTCGTGAGCCATGACTGAAAGCCAGGCACAGGGACGGTGCCTGCTTGGCGCCCCGAGGACTGACCCCCCGCCCGGTTTTGTCTGCCTTCTGCGGCGCCCCCGCTGCCCGCGTACCCCGCTGCGCGCCGAGTGGGAGGAGAGCCGGCGTGCGAACGAGGCGGCCTACTGGGCCGGGCACCTGGACGAATTCGTGACCCGCCTGCCGCGGATGCGCCACAACCGCGGCGAGACGCGGGCCGCGCGGCTCGTGCGCGACGTCATCGAGGCGATAGGCAAAGCCCGCGGGCCGGATGAGGCGGTGTTCGCGCGCGAGCGGATCGCGGACAGGTGGCGGCGGGGGGAGGAGCCGTGAGCGCGCGGGGCGCGGCAAAGGTCGCGCGCCGGGCCAAGCGGAAGGAGAAGAGGCGCGCGGCGGATCTGGGCCGGCGCGTAGAGGCCGCGGCTCGCGTAGCGGAGGTTGTCGCTAAACACCCAGAGGAGGCCGAGATCCAGCTCACGCCCGAGGCGTTGCGCGCGGTTGCATCCGGCCCGACCCGCTTGCGCGCGTATCTGCGCGCGCAGTTCAAAGAAAAAAGCCCATGAGTCCCTACGTCGGCGACCCATCGGGCGAATGCCTGGGCCGAGCGATCTGGTGGGTAGGCTTGCAGTTTTTCAGGCCGCCGGCAGATGAAAAGGAGCCGCCGCCCCGGCTGATCAGGGAAGCGATCAGGGCCATCGAGGAGTACGCCGAGAATCCTGATCTCATACCAATGTTGGCGCATCGCATCGGCTCGAAAGAGATCCATCACCGCCATGGGCGGATCAACTGCGTGAAGACCATGCAAGCCGAGCTCTACCGCATGGATGCGCTAGCGCTGGTCGTCGGAACACCCGTAACCCCGGAAAGGCATGAGTTCAGCGGGCGCACGGTCGAGCACATCACAAAGCTGTCCAGGATCGAGTCGCGCAACGATAAACTCGAATCGAAAAAGCGGACCGTC
This sequence comes from Gammaproteobacteria bacterium, assembly GCA_050740495.1. GTDB lineage: Bacteria > Pseudomonadota > Gammaproteobacteria > JACCXJ01 > JACCXJ01 > USCg-Taylor. The sequence continues at coordinate 4,443 of JBOIDH010000001.1, forward strand.
GAGCGCCATCTGCAAAGTGTCGGACGCGCCGGCCTGTTAGACTCAAAGCGCATCACCGACACGACACCCGAAGGCAAGAAAGTGGGGCGCGCATCGATCCGCTGGTTTGCCGAGCAGCTTTTCGCGCTGCTTAGCCTAGACAAATTGCTGAAGGGGTTTCGGAAGTTTGTAAGCGATTCACTGAAGGCGGTGAGGTATCCCACGCGAAGGGGCAAAGCGATCGCATCGCTTAGCCTCAAGGTCGCCCGAGCGCAGATCGAGAACAAGCCCAAGAGGATCGGCGACATCCTCAAGCGCGGCCCGCCCTAGTCACACACCCGGCTTTTATCCCCCCCCCTTATATTGAGATCGGTGTAGCGCCGGTCACGGTCCCCCTCGCGGCCGAGCGCGGGATCGGGGCATTTTCGGCCTGTGCAGCCGCCCAGCGCCGTCCCTGTTCGGCCCAAAAAGCCCGCGGCTCGATCAGACTGCGGCCCCGATGGGCGGCTCGCATGTATAAACTGTCGGTCTAAGAGCTAGATCTGTCGGCATTCGGCGGTTGTCCGCGGAAGGCAATCGGGCGCCGTCAAGATCTGTCGTACTAAACGATAAAAAATGTCGCGAGTTCTTCAAAGGGATTTTTCTTATGAAAGAAGAGGAACCGGCCAGGCGGGGAAAGGCCCCGGCTTACGATTCACACACCGGCCCGCCTGCCCGGTAAGTATCTGGATCAAACCTACGCGGTAAACATGACGAAAAGCGCAAAAGGCGTGCCGCTGGACTTCTGAAAACCGACCGCGGCAAGCTTCGATGAGGCGGGATTTATTGACGGCTGGAACTAGGCGCGGCGGGAGAAGCTTTCCCTCCCGATGCTACCGAGCTTGACTTGGATATCGTGTATCAGCTCATCGTACAGGGCAACCGATTCGGCCGCTGCTTTGGCCTTGGCGTCGTCGATGCCGGTCGCTTGGAATGCTTCGTAAATTTCTTTGTTTAGCGTGGTCATCGGCTGTCTCCTTGGGTGTCGTAGCGCGCACACTAGCCATTCGTGAGATCGAGCCGCCGCTCAACGCGCTCCATGCGGCGCTCGAGGTCGGCCACCCGATCGTGTCCGGAATAGACGGCGGTAGTGAGCCCAGCGACTTGCTGGCCGAGCGCACTGATCTCGACACGGACCGCCGTCTGTGCCTCTTTGAGGTCCACAATCTCCTTGCGGATGAGCCTAAGTTGCTCGAGTACGAGGTTTTCGGTTTCGGTCATCGTTATACACCCATTCCGCCGGCGAGCGGCTTGCGCTTCTCTTCGGCCTAGCTACAGGAGCTTCACCAGGGCGGCGATGAGGCCAGCTTGGAGCAGGAGCATACCGGTCACCCACGCTTTTAGCCGGTGTTCGAGCTCGCGTAGATCGGCCTTGGTCGCGAGATCGGCTTCGCCTTGCGCGTCCCGAACGGCTTGTGTGAATGCCTTGGCCTGCGACTCGGAGACGCCGGCGGCGATAAGCGTCTCGACAAACTTCAGGGTGTCGAAGGTAATCGTAGCCACACTATCATTCCTCCTTGATTTCCATTTCCGCCTGGGAAAATCCAGGCTCTAAACGATTATACACCCATTCCGCCGAGCCGCCGGCTCGGCCAAGTCACCCGTCGCCACCCTCGGCGCCGCCGCTCCCGCACCGCCTCGATGACACCGCGCACGGTCGCCGCGATGAGCCGTAATATGCAGCGTCGGGGAACAGGCGCGGCGTAGGAACCTTTCCCCTCACGCCGCGCCCGCGAGGCGGGTGCTATCCCTGCACCCCGCTTTCGAGCAGCGCGAACATCTCCCGCTGTCCCTCGGTTACCTTCGCGCGCCAGACCTCACGCTCGCGGCCGGCCATGAGCTCGCCGACAGCTTCCGCATACACGTGATGCACGGCCTCGAGGCCATAGGCGTCACCGAGCTTCGTGAGCGCCTGAATGGCCTGGGTTACTGCTATTGGATCTTTCCTTTTCATGATCCCACCTAAAAAAAGCCCCGGCTCGTCCGGTGGTAGTAGTCCCGTAGAGCGAGGGACACCGGGGCGGGCCGAGGCTTTTGCAAAAATTACTCTACTACTTGAGCGCCTACTACAGCGCATCAAAAACCCTGGGGCTACTCGTGCGGGACCGCCCTCTCGATGGCCGTCGAGATCCCCGTTATGGCCTTGGCAACCTCCGAGTAGATCCCGCCAAAGACCACGCTGGCCAGCAGCAGGCCGGCGATAGCGAATATTGCGTATTCCTTCATTGCCGTTCCTTCCCTATCGTTCCCAGAAACTCACGGCCTTCTGGGTTAGCCGCTTAAGCCGACTACTGTGAGCGGGCTTAAGTGCCCGGCTTCGCAACCGGGCCTGGAGGTTTGGGAGTCCTCTTTTCCGCGAGCCTTTTTGGGGATAGTCTCTGCTTTGCATCCCAGGAGCCCGTTACCCAGTCTCCCTCAGGGGCGGTGCTTAGGGACCACCTGCTGAATCCCCCGCTGTTGAGGTCGCGGCCACCTGTACATATAGTATCGTACACGCTACTATATGTCAAGCGATTTCGTAGCGCGCGCGATATGATATTATGGTAATGTGGGGAGGGAGATGATTACGGTCGGCGAAGCGGCGCGGCGTTTGGGGGTCAGCGTGGCCTGGATACGCCGGTTGTGCGCCGAAGGACGGATCAAGGGCGCGTCCAAGATCGGCCGCGACTGGGTGATCCCGGCGGGCGCCGCCGTGGCGCCGCCGGTGCGGCGCGCTAACACGAAGCGCGGCCGGCCGCGAAGGACCCGGCGCATCCCGCGGAGGTGATCTGATGATGAGCATTGATCGACGAACGGCCGCCCTGGCCCGCGACATCGCCGAGGAGGAGGCCGCGGACGCTTACGAGGCGCTGTCCGAGGAGATTGCCGAGCTGCGCGATGAGGTCGCGGGCTTGCGGCGCGAGATTGCCTCGCTCAGGCGCGGGGTGCTCGGGGAGCTCGAGCGGGTGCGGGAGGCGCTCGCGACCCGCTAACGCCGCCGGCGTTTCCGGGCCCGCGCCAATGCCCGGTAGACGGTTGAGGGCGAGATCCCGCAGTCGAGCGCGGCCCGGTAGGGGGGGACGCCCTTGGCGACGAGCTTGAGCGCGGCCTGGGTTTGGCGGGCGAGGGGTCTAGGCATCGCCCATGCGGAGAAACGCCCATGCGAGGCAGCGTTCGAAATCCCCGAGCCACTCGGTAGCGTCCATGTGTGCCGCGATCCCGGTGTTGAGCACCGCGGCTACCCAGGGCTCGGGCGGGCATCGCTCTGGGTCGGTGACCACCGGCGTTTCGCCCCAGCGGTGCAGCTCCCGCCACAGGCCGGCGCCGCAGCGCGAGTGCAGCGCGACGCCGATGGTGGCGACGCAAACCGAGGGCGGACCGCCGGCCCACACCGTGGCGGCCAGGCATGATTTCGATGCGGCCCGCCCGCCCAGCGAGTAGCCGGGCGGACCGGGGATCGGGGCCGTGCGGACTGGGTCCGCGATGAACGCCTCGATGAGGCCCCGGCACACGGCGATGGCCTCTTCGGAGACCTCCCCCGGGAGCGAGTCCCGGACGTGGCCTGTGGTGAGGGTGACGTGGCGGATGAACACTAGAGGGCCTGCGCCTCCCACCACGCATAGATGAGATCGTCATCCGGAGGCGTGCGTGCAGGCTCCCATTCCGGGATACCGGTATCGCGCCACGCATCGCCGACCGACTCGGGCGGCAGCCAGCGCTTCTCGATGTATCCGTCGTTGACGCGGTATTGATGGCGGCATTTGCCGCCGGGGTCGCTCGATTGGCCATCGTTCACATCGCGCATCTCCAGGATACCGTCATCGAGGATGCGCGCCCAGGTCCCATCGATGCGGGAGTGCTTGCGCATGCGGACGATCCAGGAGGCTATTTTCACTGGTGCCGGCGGATCACTGAGATCTTCGCCGCTGACGACGAGCACCCGATCGGCCCGGCGGCGCATCTGTCCGATCTGATCGTACTCGTAGCCGCCGAGCTCGGCGGGCACGAACATTATCACGGCATGATGCAGCGGATGCATGCTGCCGGGGTCGTCGTAGCGCATGCCGAATCCGTGCTCCGCGCCGTAATCGCACACACTGATGCAGTTGATCCCGGTGCAGGCGTTGGCCCACTTCCGTGCACGGATAGCGCCGGACGGGTCCTCGACGAATATCTCCAGGTTCAGGTCCAGCCCCTCGCGGTGCAGTGACTCCAGGATCTCCGCCATCTTGTGGCGACTGATTTTGTAGCGGCGGCCGGCGTGCTGGCGGACGATATCGATGTAGGGGTGGTGCATCGCTTAGCCCTCCCTTCCGCAGACATCGCACCCGTCGTGCAGGTGCATGCGCAGATTGCCGCGCTCCTCCTCGCGACGGCACATCCAGCAGTCGATGCCGGTCGCGGCGGTCTCGCGCTTCTCGCGGGCGATGAAAGAGCGGATCCCGCAGAGCGTGGGATATGTCTCACGGTCGCTGCGCCAATTCGTGACCTTTTTTTGGTAGCGCTTCGTCCACTTGCAGGCCGTGGCGTCGGCCCAGAAATCGACCTTGCCGTCCAGGGTGACGAGCCGGAATGCTTCGGTGCCGCGGCTCGTGGTGCCCTGCCAGCGCACATAGTATTGGCGCCCCTTGTACTCGGCCTTGCCGAGCACCGCGCCGTCGTAGGCTTCTTCGGCTTCCGGCGCGCCTGTAGTCACCGGAGCGGACCCTAGTTTGGTGAGCAGCTCCTGCGCTGCTTCACGCTTTGAGGTCCACCAGGCCTTGCGGTCTGCATCCCAGTGCGCGCCAATCGAGCGCAGTTGATTGCGGATCGGATAGGTGTTGCCGGTGATGTAGGTGCGGCGTCCTTCGGTCTTGAGTTCCATTTTCCTTCTCCTGCCCCTGATTCCCCGAGGCGCGGGCGAGTCCACCCTGGACTCTGAATTCATTTTGCACTAGTGCGCCACGAATGTCAAGAGATTTTTTGAAGGATGATCCTATTTTTTAGGCCGCCTTGCGTCCTCGCCTGAGAAGCGAGATTTTCTGAAAGCGCTCCGTACCTACCCGGGTGTAGTGCTCGGTGTGCTTCACGTCCTCGTGGCCCATCCACGCTTGGATGAGCCGCAGGTGGACGCCATCGCGGAGCATTTGCTGGCCGCAAGTGTGGCGCAGCATGTGCGGATGGATGCTGAACGGGAGCCCCGCGACCTGGCCGGCGCGCCGCACGATCTGCCAGAGGCCTTGCACGGAAAGCGGGTTGCCGGTCTCGCCGGCGAAAACATACTGTGAATCGGGGCTCTGCGCGTCGAGCTTGCGCAGCCGCCGTACCTCCTCGCCGTCGAGCGGGTGATCGCTGTCCTTGCTGCCCTTGACTCGAATTACCTTGATGCGGGGGTTACGCCCGGAGAGATCGATCTGAGCCCACTTGAGCTGGCAGATCTCGATGGCGCGCATCGCGTGCACGTAAGCCATCAGGGTCATGGTGCCGTCGCGCAAGCGGTTTCGCCCGACGTGCTCTGCGGCCTTAATCAGCCGCATAACCTCATCGTAGGTCAGGTCCTCGCGGGGCCGCAGGTGTTTGTATTGCACGCCCTTCGGCCGGGGCGGAGTCCGGAACTTTTTAATTTTCGCCTCGCGGCGTACCTCGTGGATCGTGCCCAAGAGCCGCATTCCTCCGTTGTTTTGCGCACCAAACTTTTTAATTTTCGCGGCAGAAATTAAAAAGTGCAATGGGGCCGAAAGCCGCGCGGTTATTGCCTTCTCAGAGCTTTTCTCGGGGGTGCGGGATAAAACTTTAGAATTAAGGCCGAGAGTTAGGGTCGGCCTTCCCTGCTCGGATTGGGGATGCGGCGCGCGATGGTCGGCCTTCCCTGCTCGGATTGGGGATGCGGCGCGCGATGGTCTTCGCGTGCTCGTGGCCGCGCGGGTGGCAGGTGTAACAGACACCGGCTCCCGGATCGCCATCCCACACCCGGCGGCGGCAGCGGATGGGGTTCTTGCCGGGCACCGCCACCACGATGCAAACGCATCTGTCCATACCGGGGCGATTGTACGCCCGCCTAGAAAACGGCGTTAAGCTAGCGGTAGAGCCACACGCGGGAGGTTTCCATGAGACGCAATCCACGCCCTTTGCGGCCTGTCGACCGGCGCAAGCTCGTCATGGATCGCATCGAGCGCGAAGCGCGGTCGATGGGGTCGGATGCAGCCGTCCTGGGCGCAGCGAGCCGCGGCAAGCCGACGATTTTGACCTTGCCAAAACGCGCCCCGCCCCGGGAGCACTAAGGCACTTCTAAAGATTTCTCGGCATCGGCAGAAAACTGGGTTAGGGCGCACTGCGCCCTTTTTTATGTTCGCCCCCCCTCCAAAGGCCACAAATCCATGGACTTCACCCATCTTGTTTTCCTGTTCTTCGGCATCCTGATGTGCGCGGGGATCGCCGGCATGGCGAAAATTCAGCGCGACGAACTGCTCGCATCGCGGGACAAGAAGGCGCAACAGCAAAACCGCATCGAGGCCTTCCGGGCCAAGTGCTACCGGCCCGATGGGGACTGAGGCCGTCAACGGCAGCGACCATCGTTTGCTCGTCTATCGGGTCGATCGCGTCGAAGAGGAGCAGGCCGAGGTTCGCCTGGCCATCAAATCTATCGATGCGAGCCTGCAGGTCCTGGCGGACGTGCAGCGACGACTCAACAGCATGAACGACGCCGAGGCGCGGCTTCGAGCGATAGAGAATGAGCTCCCGACCTTGAAGCTCGCGCGCAAGTGGGTGCTAGCGGCGATGACCAGCGGTGGCGCGGTGGTTGGTGCGGCCGTCTTGGCCTTGGTAATGAATGGCGCGCGCCCCTGATCGACTGCCGATTCTGCGAACAACCGATCACTTGGCAGCCGGCGCACGCCGGCGCGCGCGATTGGTGCGATCTGCGCTGTTGGCTCGCTTGGCACATTAACCAACGCCGCAACGAGTTGTCGGCCCTCGCGCAGTTGCGTGCGCGGCGAGCCAGCAAGGAGCCTAAGCAATTACCACGATCTGTTGGGACGGCCGCACCCTAGCGGCCGATAGCCAGGCATCGAGCGACGCCAAGATGCGTTTTCAGAAGCTCTACCGCTTACCCGACGGATCCATCTTCGGCGGCGCTGGCAGCGTACAGGAAATCCTAGCCGTCCTCGAATGGCTGCGCGGGGGCGAAAAGCCGACCAACCTCGAGAATTTCGAGGGGCTCATCATTACTGCGGAGGGGGCTTCGATCCTCGGCATGCGGCTCATGCGCGCGCCGGTGCTCAATCCGTTTCATGCGTCGGGCTCAGGTGCCCAATTCGCGCTTGCGGCTATGGACTGTGGGCGGACCGCGGTTCAAGCGGTGCGCCTGGCCGCGCGGTGGGACGCGGAAACCGGCGGGCCCGTGCAATCAATGAGATTGAAACAATGAGCGAGACCATCTACGAGATGCTGATGCGCCACGAGGGCGTCAAGGGCAAACCCTATCGGGACACGAGGGGGAGGCTCACGATCGGCGTCGGCCGTAATCTCGAGGACACGGGCATTAGCGAAAGCGAAGCATTCAATCTCCTGCACGCAGACGTGCATCGCGCGCGCCGAGGCCTAGACAAATACCTGCCGTGGTGGAGTGCGGAACCCGATCCCGTGCGCATCGTGCTGCAAAACATGGCGTTTCAGCTCGGCGTCAAGGGGCTGCTCGAGTTTGACCAGACCCTGGCCGCGTTACGGCGGCGGGATTATCCGGCCGCCGCGAAACATATGCTCGATAGCCTCTGGGCCAAGCAGACGCCCAAGCGCGCCCAGGAGCTTGCCGAGATCGTGGCCGTCCAGTCAATCGATGCTGACCATTGACGTGCGGGCTGACATCGAGCGGGCCGTCCGATCGCTGACCGAGATACAGCGCGCGATCGTGCCGAAGGCCTCCGCCCGAGCGCTCAACAAAACCGCGAGCCAAGCAAAGACCCAAGCTGCCCGCGAGATCCGGACGCACTACAACATCAGCACGCGCGTCATCGGCCGGCACATTGAATTGAGCCGGGCGACGCCGGCGACCTTGGTCGCGGCGCTAAAAGCCACGGGCGATAAACTCCCGGTGATCGCGTTCCAGGCGCGCCAAACCAAGCGCGGGGTGACGGTGCAGATCAAACGCGGCAGGCGCCGGCTGATCCCCCACGCCTTCATCGCGACGCTGCGGTCGGGGCACAAGGGCGTGTTTGCGCGGGGGAAATACCAGGGCCGATCGTTCGTGCACCGCAGTAAGCGGGTGCGCCCGTACCCGAAACCAGACTTGCCGATCGCCGAGCTCCACACGGTCGGCGTACCGCAGGGGTTCAGCAACCGCGTCGTGCTCGAGGCGCTCGAGCGCAAGATCCGCGAGCGATTCCCCCCGCTGTTGGCCCATGAGATTGCCTTCGCTCTATCTCGGGCCTGAGCGGGTCCTTACCCGCAGCCCCAGCCTGCGGGTCTGACGAGCGCGGAATTCCGCTAGCGCCAGGCGCAGAAAATCACTTGACGCTTGACGCCCCCGATCCTTTTTGCCTCGAGTTCCCCGAGGCCGCATCGATCGCCAGGGGCCTGCGCAGGGAGCGAAAACAGAAGATCGAAGCGCGCGCGATCGCACGCAGATCCGCGAAAGCCTATCGCCGGGCGAGCTCAGAGGCGATGCTCGCGGCGTTGTTGCCGGCGCGCCTCGCTGTTGGGACGAGCTATCACGTCATCTCCGGGGGTGATGTCGATGCGCTATCCTACTTGGCGCACATCGTTCGCTCGCAGCCGCTCGACTACGCGCTGATATCGAGTTGGGTGTTGGCGATGGAAGATGCTGAGGCGATCGAGGCGTGGCTCAAGGCCGGTACTATCGGCACGCTCGATCTCTACGTCGGCGAAATATTCCCGAACCAGTACCCGGACGTATTCGAGCGTGTGCAGCGGACCATCGCCGATCACGGCCGTGGCCGGGTCGTCGTGTTCCGTAACCACAGCAAGATCATCGCCGGCATGCACGAGCAATCGGCGTTCTATTTCGCCAGCGAGTCGTCCGCGAACGTGAACACCAACCCGCGCACCGAGCAGACGACGACGCATATCTGCGAGGACCTCTTCTGGTTCTACAAGGATTTTTTTGATGCAATCCACACCATCCACCGAAATCCTTAACCAGGCGGGCCTCGCGAAACGTCTCGGCGTCAGCCGCCAGTACGTCAATCAGCTCGTCCTGCGCGGAGTCATCGAGCTAAAAGACGGGCTCATCGGTTTTGATGAGGCCGTGCGCGCGATCGAGGCCGCGCAGGACCCCGCCCGTCCGAGGACCCGCCCGAAAATCGCCATGCCGGCCGACCGGCAGGCGCCGGCGCCGGAGAATCCGGCCCAACCCGAGGGCGACAGCGCGGATCCGTCCGTGACCTCCTACCAGGTCGCGCGCACCATAAAGGAAAAATACGCGGCGCTCCACCGCAAGCTCGACTACGAGCGGGCATGCGGGACACTCATCCCCGTCGATCAGGTGGTGGCCGCCTGGGAGAGCCTCGTCGCGGCGTTCCGGGCGAAGTGCCTGGCGCTGCCCTCGAAGCTCGCGCCGCAGCTCGCGGCCGTGAATGAAATCAGAGAAATTGAAGCGCACATCGCCGGCGGCGTCCGCGAGGCGCTCGAGGAGCTCTCTCGCTTCGAGCTGGCGGACGGCGCTGCGGCGGGCGATCCGGAAAGCGGCGAAAGTCGCGAGGCCGCCGCCCAAGCTCAGCGTAAGCGAGTGGGCCGACCGAAACCTGCGGCTAAGCCCCGAGGACAGCGCCGAGCCCGGCCAGTATCAAAGCAGTAGAGCCCCCTACCAGGCGGGCATCATGGATGCCTGCTCGGACCCCGCGGTCGAGACCGTGGTGGTGATGTCGAGCGCCCAGGTGGGCAAAACGACGTTTATCAAGGCCGTGATCGGGTTTCATGTCGATCAAGACCCGGCGCCGATCCTGTTGCTCAATCCGACCCTCGATATGTCGGAGGCGTTCAGCAAGGACCGGCTCGCACCCATGGTGCGGGACACGCCCTGCCTGCGCGGCAAGATCGCGGACCCTAGATCCCGCGACTCGGGCAACACGATTTTGCATAAGCGGTTCAGCGGCGGCCATCTCACGCTGGCCGGGGCGAACAGCCCGGCGTCGCTCGCGAGCCGCCCAGTGAGAATCGTGCTTTGCGATGAGGTTTCGAGGTATCCGCCGAGCGCGGGGACCGAGGGCGATCCGGTCAATCTCGCGTTCAAGCGCACGGCGACTTTCTGGAACCGCAAGCGGGTGCTCACGAGCACCCCGACGATCAAGGGCGCGTGTCGCATCGAGATGGCCTATGAGCAATCGGATCAGCGCCGCTACCACGTGCCGTGCATCTGGTGCCGTGGCTATCAGACGCTCCGGTGGGCGCAGGTGAAGTGGCCCGAGGGCAAGCCGAGAGAGGCTCATTACCTCTGCGAGCACTGCGGCTCGGCTATCACCGACGCCGACAAGATCAAGATCCTGCGCGAGGGCGAATGGCGGGCCGGGGCCGAGCCGAACGGCACGGCCGGGTTTCACCTCAACGAACTGTATAGCCCCTGGCGAAAGTTCGGAGAGGTCGCCGAGGATTTTCTCGCCGCCAAGAAAGGCGGCCGGGAGACGCTCAAGACCTGGGTCAACACTTCTCTCGGAGAAACCTGGGAGGAGGACCAGGGCGAGCGGCCCGACTGGGCGACGCTCAAGGCGCGCGCCGAGCCCTATGATCTCTTCACGGTGCCGCCGGGCGGATTGCTGCTCACGGCCTTCGTGGACGTGCAACAGGACCGGCTCGCGGTCAAGGTCAAGGCCTGGGGGCGGGGTGAAGAGTCGTGGCTCGTCGTCTTTCTCGAGCTCTACGGCGACACCGACTACGACGGCGGCCGCGAGCTTCCCAAGGTCTACCGCGAACTCGACGATCTGCTCGGGCGGAGTTACCCGCATGCGAGTGGGGCGGAGCTGCACATCGCGAGCGCCGGCATCGACTCCGGCTTCCGCACCCAGGCCGTGTACAACTACTGCCGCACGCGCGGCCCGCGCGTCTACCCGACCAAAGGCGTGTTCACGCCCGGCCGGCCGGTCGTGACCCGGCCATCGAAGCAGGACGTTACCTATAAGGGGCAGACCATCGAGGGCGGGGTGATGCTCTGGCCGATCGGGACCGACGCCGCCAAGCGCCAGGTCTACTGGCGGATGAAGATCACCGGGCCCGGGCCCGGCCGCATGCACTTCCCGATCGGGATCGAGGACGAATACTACGAGCAGCTCTGCTCGGAGAAGCTCGTGACCAAGTACCGGCACGGCGTGCCCTATCAAGAGTGGCACCAGACGCGCCCGCGCAACGAGGCGCTCGACTGCGAGGTGGGCGTCTACCACGCGGCGATACGTGCAGGGATGGGGCGATTCCGTTGGGAGCGGCTGGAGCAGTCCCTTGCTCCGCCGGCCGAAAGCAAAGCGAAAACCGAACCACAGAACCCGGCCGCGAGCCGGGTTTTTAACGCCCGCCGTTCACGGCCTCCAGGCCGCCGCGGGGGCTTCGTCAGTAATTATTGAGAGCCGGGTTTCTTCCGGCCCCGCGCCAGCGCCCGGTAGATGGTCGAGGGCGAGATCCCGCAGTCGAGCGCCGCGCGGTAGGGGGGCGTGCCCTTGGCGACGAGCTTCAGGGCGGCCTGGGTTTGGCGGGCAAGGGGTCTAGGCATCGCCGCTGCTCATTCGGGCCATGCCCTCTCTGCGGCGCAACACGACCGGATTCGGCCGAAGCGGATGAGGCGTAATTGTTCGAGGACCAGGTTCTCCATGCTTTCAGTCATTCCGGCGCCTCCGGCTCGCGACGGCGAGCCTCGGACAGCACGCGCCGCCCGAACTCGAAAATCTGCCGGGTAACGATCGCGGGATCTGGATCGAGCGCCTCGATGCGTGCCAGGGCTTGATCCAGGGCGAGCATCATCTCGTCCCAGAGCCGGCGCGGGATGCGGACCTGAGGGCGGTTGACGTGGCTCATTTGTTATGCACCCGATAGCCGTGGCGCTTTAGCACGCGCAGCGCTTCGGCCCGACTGTCGCAGAGCCTCACCACTTTCTCGCTTGGCTTCTCCGTGCCTCGCGTGTCGGTGCTGTATTCGAGCACGACTGGACCGTCGTGCGGAAACTCGATCAGCATGTTCTGCACTCGTACGTCGAACCCTACGTCGATTGCGGCGACGCTGAATCGCGGACGCTCGAAGCCCTCCGGCATGTGGTCGTAAAAGATGTATGCACCATCGATCCTGGTGATGATGGTTTCTCGGTCCGTGGCGCACTCTCGCATGTATGCCCGGAAGGCTTCAATGTGAGGGCGCGCGCCGACGCTCTTGCCGTTGCGCTGCACCGTAACGGAATACGGTACGGGGTGGCCGGCGAGAAATGTGATCTTACTCATGTGGGCCTCGCCTCCTAGTAGCCGTCACAATCGAATGCGCCGCAGCTACGGCCGGAGCCGAAGCTTGAACAGTTCCCGCCGGTGACGCACGCCTTCCGATATCCGCCGCGCGGCGCACCGTATCCGTTGAATTTCTGCGGGTCGTAGTTTTTACCGCGGCTGCTCGACTCGCTGGTGCTCGGCTCGATGGCGCAGAGCGTGATGCCGTCGCCGGACCAGATGATGTTGCCGATTGTTTCAGTCTTCGTTTCGCCGGATTTCTTGGTGACTGCGATGCGGTCGCCTTTCTTTGGGTTTCCGTTGACGCGGACGCCCCAGGCGCCGGTACGCAATTTGGTGTAGGTCGCTTTCATTTCCCTTCTCCTGCCCCTGATTCCCCGAGGCGCGGGTGGAGCCCACCCTGGACTCTGAGTATGTATAGTGCACTAGTGCGCGCGAAAAGTCAAGAGAGAGGTGTCTAGATGTCGAAGATCAACGGCAAGGAATCGATTACCGCGGGTCCCGCCATGCGCACCGATGCCGCCTGGAAGCGCGCCGCAAAGGCGTGGCTCGAGGCCGACGCGGCAGCGGAAGCGGCGGCCGGGAAGCTGAAAGCGCTGGCGGGCGAGGCCTCCGCGTATGGGGCGGGCGTGAAGGTCAATCATTATTTTCAGGCGGGCTCCGTGGCCTACGCGAAAATACCCGAGCTCAATGGCGTCGATCTCGAAGCCTACCGCGGTAACGGCGGCTGGCGCCACCGCATCTCGGCGATCTAAGCATACTCGATGCACAGCCCCAGCGATATCCCAACGGCCGAGCCGGCCGTTATCACCGCCGGCGACACCGTCAAGTGGACCCGCACGCTCGATCACTACCCGGCCACGGGCGGCTGGGTGCTGACCTATGCGCTGCGAGGCGCGGGCAAGATCGATCTCACGGCCGCGGCCTCGGGCGCCGATCACGCGATAACGATTAGCGCCGCGGCGACCGCCGCCTACACCGCCGGGTTTTACACCTGGCAAGCTTACGCGACTAAGGCGGCCACTTCCGAGCGCTACCCGGTCGCGAGCGGCACGCTCGAGATCGAGCCCAACCTCGCGGCGGTCACCGCCTCGACCTACGAGTGGCGCACCGAGGCCAAGATCATCTACGACCAGCTCGTCGCCGCCTACAAAACCTATACCACGAGCCAAGGGCACGTCCAGGAGTACACCATCGGCAGCCGCCGCATGACGTTCCGCTCGGCCGCGGAAATCATCAAACAGATCGAGTACTGGAAGGCTCAGGTCCAAGCTGAAGAGCGCGCCCAAGGCCTGGGGCAGGGACGCAACGTCTTCGTGAGGTTCAGTAATTGACTGATCAGATGGAGCTCATCGGCGCCGGCTACTCGGCTCAAGCGCCGAGGACCACGCGCGCGGCGCCGCGCATGCAGCGGCGCAGCTATCAGGCGGCGCAAGTCTCGCGGCTGACATCCGACTGGATCGCGGGGCCGGCGACCGCCGACCAGGAGGTACACGCCGCCCTCCGGACCGTGAGGGCGCGCACCCGCGATCTCTACCGCAACAATGATTACGTCCGCAAGTTCGCCGCGATGGTCGAGTCGAACGTCGTCGGGCCGCGGGGCGTGCTCCTCCAGGCGCGCGTCACCGAGCGTGACGGCCGCGCCGACCCGGGCGCCAACACGATCATCGAGGACGCCTGGTGGCAGTGGTGCGGGAAACGCACCGCCGACGCCGCCGGCCGGCTGTCTTTCTGCGACCTGCAGCGGCTCTTCACGCGCACCGTGGCCCTCGACGGCGAGTGCTTCCTGCGGCTGGTGCGCGGCTACCCCAATCCCTACGGGCTCGCGCTCCAGCTCATCGAGGCCGATCGCCTCGATGAGAACCACAACGCGCAGCTCGAGGGCGGCCGCGAGATCCGCATGGGCGTCGAGCTCGACGCCTGGGGCCGGGCGGTGGCCTACCACGTCCGCACCCGCCCGCCGGGCGTGCAGGGGTATCTAAGCGGCGCTGGCGCCCAGACCGAGCGCGTGCCGGCCTCCGAGATCCTGCACGGTTACATCGTCGATCGGGTGGACCAGACCCGCGGCATGCCCTGGCCGCATACCGCCATGACGCGGCTGCGCCAGCTTGGCGGCTACGAGGAGGCGGAGCTTATCGCCGCCCGCATCGCCGCGAGCAAGATGGGATTCTACAAGCGCTCGGGCGATGGCGCCGGGGTGCTCGTCGGCGACGACAAGGACGAGTCCGGCAACCTCGTGCAGGAGGCCGCGCCGGGCATGTTCGAGGAGCTGCCGCTCGGCTATGAGTTCGAGGCCTGGAACCCCGACCACCCGGCGGGCAACTACGGGACTTTCGTCAAGTCGTGCCTGCGCGGGATCGCATCGGGGCTCGGCGTCGCCTACACCAGCCTCGCCAACGATCTGGAGGGCGTGAATTATTCGAGCATCCGCTCGGGGCTCCTCGAGGAGCGCGATCACTGGCGCTGCCTGCAGGGCTGGCTCATCGAGCACCTCTTGCAGCCGGTCTTCGAGGCCTGGCTGGAGATGGCGATCCTTCGCGGCGCATTAAATCTGCCGATGGCGAAGTTCCAGAAGTTCAACGCGGTCAAATGGCAGCCGCGCGGCTGGCAGTGGGTGGATCCCCTCAAGGACGTGGACGCTTCGATCGCCGCGGTCGGCGCCGGCTTCAAGACCCGCGCCCAGGTAGTCGCCGAGGCGGGAGAGGACATCGAGGCCGTGTTCGCGCAGCTCGCGAAGGAACAGGATCTCGCCAAGCAGTACGGGCTCACGCTCACGAGCGAGAAGCCGAAGGCGCCGGCGCCGGCGAACAACCAAGAGGAAACCCCATCATGAGAACCATCAAGACCGGCACGCTCTATCGAGACGTGTCGTTGACGCGCGAGGCCATCGACGAAGAGGCCCGCACCATAGAACTTTCCTTCAGCTCCGAGACGCCGCTGGCACGGTGGTTCGGGACTGAAATCCTCGACCACAGCCCGAGCTCGGTACGCCTTGGCCGGCTCAAGAGCGGCGGGCCTCTGCTGGTCGATCACGACACGCGCGATCAAGTCGGCGTCATCGAGTCCGTCTCGATCGATTCTGACCGCAAAGGCCGCGCGCTCGTCCGGTTCGGCCGCGCTGCCAGGGCCGAGGAGATCTGGCAGGACGTGAAAGACAGCATCCGCAAATCGGTATCGGTTGGCTACCGCATCCATGAGCTGAAGCTCGAGTCCGAAAAGGACGGCGAGGAGACCTATCGCGCCGTCGACTGGGAGCCGCTCGAAGTGAGCCTCGTCTCCATTCCGGCCGACGTGTCGGTGGGCGTGGGGCGAGCCGGCGAGAACGGCGAATACGAAATCAGAGTGGTGGACGATAGTCCACTTACAGAGGAACAACCAATGGAACCGAATACGAATACCACGTCCGCTGCGCCGGCTGCTCCGGCCATCGACGTGCGCGAGATCGAGCAGAAGGCCCGCAAGTCCGAGATGGAGCGGGTGCGCGAGATCCTCGCCATCGGCGATCGCTTCAACGCCCGCGAGCTGGCCTCCGAGGCCGTCAACGCCGGCACCACGCTGGACGCCTTCCGCGCCCAGGTGCTGGAGAAGGTCGGGACCCAAAAGCCCCTGACCCCGCCCTCGGCCGACATCGGCATGAGCGCGAAAGAGACCGGCCAGTTTTCGATCGTGCGCGCAGTCAATGCGCTGGTCACCGGCAACTGGAAGGGCGCCGACTTGGAGCGCCAGGTATCCCAAGCCGTGGCTGACAAGCTCGGCCGCGATGCCCGCGGCTTCTTCGTGCCGAACGAAGTGCTCAAGAGAGACTTGACGGTCGGCACTGCCACCGCCGGCGGCCACACGGTCGCGACCAACCTGCTCGCGGCCAGTTTCATTGATCTTTTGCGCAACAAGATGGTGGTGATAAGGGCCGGCGCGCAGCTCCTCTCGGGGCTGGTCGGCAACATTGCCATCCCCCGGCAGACGGGCGGCGCGAGCGCCTTCTGGGTGGCGGAGTCCGCGGCGCCCACCGAAAGCCAGCAGGCCTTCGACCAGGTGACGATGGTCCCGAGGACCGTCGGCGCCTTCAGCGATATCTCGCGCAAGCTGTTGCTGCAGAGCTCAATGGATATCGAGGCCTTCGTCCGCAATGACCTGGCCACGATCCTCGCCCTCGAGATCGATCGGGTGTGTTTGCACGGCTCCGGCACGGCCCCCGAACCTAGGGGGGTGTTCAATCAGACCGGGATCGGCGATGTCGCCGGCGGCACCAACGGGTTGATCCCGACCTGGGGCAACATCGTCGAGCTCGAGACCGATGTATCCGTCGCTAACGCGGATATCGGGACGCTCAGCTACATCACCAACGCCAAGGTGCGCGGCAAGATGAAGACCGTGGAGAAGGCGAGCAGCACCGCGATGTTTATCTGGGGCGAGAGCGCCCAGCCGCTCAACGGCTATCCGGCCCACGTGAGCAACCAGGTCCGGAGCGATCTGACCAAGGGCACGGCCTCGGGTATCTGCTCGGCGATCTTCTTCGGCAACTGGGCCGATCTGATCATCGGCCAGTGGGGCGCGCTCGATGTCATGGTCGATCCCTACACCGGCTCGACCTCGGGCACCGTCCGGGTCGTGGTACTGCAGGACGTGGATGTCGCCGTCCGGCACCCGGAGTCCTGGTC
>JBOIDH010000002.1:0-19249 GCA_050740495.1 Gammaproteobacteria bacterium
GTTACCGCCAGCGTATCTTCTAACGTGAATGCGCCGCGCTCAAACAGTAGCTGCACTGCCCAACGCGCGGATCCCCAAGCGACAATCATGGCGATCACGCCGAGCAGGAAGAGGAGGCGCACCCAATGGCTTGCCAGACGATGCCCCTGCGCGCCCCCTTGTGCCTCTGTCTTTGAAAAGACGGGCAGTGTGGCACGGCTGACAGCGGTTGCGCCGAGTCCGAGGATCAGGGCGAGGATACGGTTGGCGTAACTGAGCGTGGCGATAGCCCCCGTGCCAAGATGAGCCGCGAAAAACTGATCGATGATGCCGACAAAGCTCATCAGCGCGTGGCCGGCCAGCATGAAGCCGAAACTGTGCCAGAAGGGTAACCAATGCGGGGACTGGCGAGTAAAGCGGGGGGCTTCGATTTCGCCGCGGCCGGCCAACGGGATGGCAAGGCTGGTCAGGTGAAAGGCAAAACCGGCCAGGGTGCCCCAAACAAGCGGTTCGATGCCGCCTCTGGAAAAGACGACTACCGCCAGCGCTATCGCCAAGGCGGGAACGCCTTCCAGCAGGGTATTCGCGTGGCGACCCGCGGCCAGCATCCAGGCGGAAAAGAGGCTGATAACCACGCCCATCGGCACCAGGAAAACGAGCGGAGGAACCATCTCTGAGGCCAGGGCGACGGTCGTGGCTGGCAGCCCGGTCCAAGGGGCGCGAAGCAGTGAGGGCAGACCCAGCCAAGCCAGAGCCGCCAATGTCAGCCCAATCAAGAGGGCCAGACCGAAAAGCTCCGCACGAAAGCGTGGCAACTCTGCCGTGGCACCTTGCCGCATGCGCGCCGCCAACGGCACCAATACGGCCGTCAGCACACTGAACCACACGCTCACCGGCCAACGGACAAGATTCAGGACAAAGAGGTACGCGTCCACCTCGGCGCTGACACCGTAGCGGTAAGCGATGGCCATTTCCTTGCCGGCACCGGCAAGTCTGCCGAGGAAGACAAACAGTGCAACCCAGACCATGCCCTTGGCGATGGCATGATGGTCGGGGTGGGCCGCTGTGATCCGGGAGCGAATTACACCAAAAACCCTCACTTGACTTTTTTCATTGCCATGCTAAACGTCTCGGCTGCTTGCTCTCCGGCGATTCGCCTAAAAAGAAGGATCCACGCACGCCAAAACGCGTGCAACGGAAAAAGAAAACTGAAATAAGAACTCATGTAGTAATACTTAGCTTCTTGGATTTCAAGACCTGCTGAGTGCGCCAATGACCGAAAGACCGTCGGAGTACACTTGTTGTAATAACTCGGAAACCCCTGATCTCATTTGGTCTTTGGGAAGATGGGAACCAGTACAAAGCGCTTGATACGCTCAGGAAGCAGTAGGTTTAGCCTCGCAAACACTGCATTGCGCGAGGGAACAAAAATGAGCGCCACCCCTCCGGTTCTAAGAAAACTGGCGATCGCCCCAAATGTTCTCACGGATCTTCAGCCGCGTGTCCGTGCTGCTCAAGCCGAGTGGGTTTAAGTAAAAGTTTGTGGTATACAAGCTTAGCCCTTACGGGACAGCCGGCTTACCACCGCGTCCGCTACATACGCGGCTCCATATTCGTACCTCCCATAGCCTGAATACTCCCCGTAATATTTCTCCGCCTTCTTATAGTCCTGCTGGTTGAGCACCACACCGAAGATGGGGATGTTCGCGGATGCGATGCGCTCGAGCCCTGCCCTCGCCAACGGAGCCGGTGTTTCGTCGGCCTTCACGATGTAGATTAGGCCGGTGGATTGGCTGCCGATCACCAGCGCATCGGAAACCAACTGCACCGGCGGGCTGTCGATAATGACCATGTCGCACAGATCGTGCAGCATAGCCAGCACATCGCGGAATTTCTGGGAAACCAAAAGTTCCAGTGGGTTGGGGGGAATATGTCCTGCGGGGATGACATGAAGGTCAGTACCGTCGACTTGCAGCAGACATTCTTCGAGTGTGCAGTCACCTGAGACTAGCTGCACCAGTCCTTTCTGCTCCCCCGAAAGGTTCATCACTTTCCCGAAACACGGGCGACGCATGTCGCCTTCGATGAGTAGCACGCGTTTGGTCTTGACCTGCGAAAAGGCCAGATTTATCGCGAAGGTGGATTTCCCCTCCTGGTGTACCGACGATGTCACTACGACGATCTTGCGCGGGGTATCGAGTGCGGAAAGCAGCAATCCAGTCGACGCAGTGCGTATCGATTCCGCAAAGTGATCGTGCGGGTGATTCAGCACGGCGCGGCCGACGTTTTTCTTGTCCTTCCCAGGCAACACCGGCAATGCGGCCAAGAATCGCTGATGAAGTTTCCCTTCGACGTCTCCGCTTGTTTTTACCGTATTGTTCAGGGCCTTCAGGAGTAGCGAGCCGAGCACACCAAGAAACAGGCCGAACACCGCGGCAATCGCCACCGTGAGTGCCTTGGCCGGCCGGATGGGCAACAAGGCCGGCACGGCTGGGTCAACGAGACGTGCATTGGATCCTTGGGCAATCTTGATGGCGCTGGTTTCTTTGAACCGGGACAGGAAAGTCTGGTAGATCTCGCGGTTAGTGGTAGCTTCCCTTTCGAGCACACCCAGTTGAATCTCCTTTCGGTTGAGGTCCCGAATCGTGCCTTTCGACTGCTCCAGCGCCTCTCCAATCGTCTTCTCCGTTGCCCGGGCCGCTTCATACTCCTTGAAGACGCTCGCCACCAGGTTTTGAATTTGTCTTCGTGTGTTGGCTCGCGCAGCGCTCAAATCGCTGCTAGCCGCCACAAACTTCGGGTGCTCGGGCCCGTATTCTTGCGAAACTTCGGCAACCTTTTTCTCCGCTTCGGCTTCGACCTCCTTCGCCCGCTGCACTGACAAGCTTTTGACAACGGCCGGCACCGATCCGTAATTGATCGCCTCGCCTGCCTTTACATGGTTGTGGGCCTCCTCGGCCTCGGAGCGGCGCACCCGTGCGCCCACCAGCTCCTGGGTCAACTTATCTAGCTGCGTGCCGGTACCAAGCACCGTGCTCTTGTTGTCAAGTATGCCTTCCCGGTCGCGGTAGGCCTGCAGCGCCCTCTCCGATGCATCCAATGTTGCCTTGAGGTCTGCTAATGGTTGGTTAATCAATTGCTCGGCGTCTTCGTTCATTTTGTAGCGCGCATCCAAGTCGGCCTGGATGTACGCTTCTGCAGTTGCGTTGGCAGCGGCGGCCGCGAGAGCCGGGTCGTGTGCCTCGAAGCTTACCTTGACCAATTGGCTCAGGCGCACGGGGTCGATAGACAGGCCCTCAGCGAACCTCTTCAGTACCTTGGTCTCGAGTGACGCCTCGTCGAGCGCGTCGGCAGGCTTGGCCGCCAAACCCGGGAAATACGCTTTGATCCACTTCCCGAGCGCAGACGGCTTTTTCTGACGCGGATCGAACTCCGGATGCTCGGTGAGCTTGAGCTTTGTGATGACTCGCTGTGCGACCGTACGGGACCTGAGGACCTCTGCCTGCGTCTGGAAGTACTCTTTATAGTAAGAGTCCGCGCGATTGTAGGCGTCGCCGAACGGCACTAGGTTTTGTCTCTCGGTCTCGATCAGTACCGTGGCACTGGACTGATAGACAGGATCCATCTGTGAAACGGCCACGTAGGCGATGACGGCGACCAGCACTGCAAGCGCAAGGATACTCCACTTGCGCAGCATGATCGCGCGCCAGTGCTCGACGAACTCGGGCGTTTCCTCGTGTGTCACGTTCAGATTGGGGGTCAGCCCACGGTAGTAGTGGCCCTCTCCAGGCACTAACTCCGGGGAGATGGATGCGAGTTTGTTCATGCTAGAAGAAGCTTTCAAATGTGATGATGTCGCCCGGGCCGACCTCGGCGTTCAGGTCGACCTTGGTCGGGTGATGTGATGGATAGAAAGCACACATCATGCCGATTCTATTACCGGAGGGCGTGACCAGACCTTCGGTAGATAGGAAATCCAACCACATACGCAGATTCTATCTTACGCCCTTGGAGATGGGAAAGCGACATATTGTCGCCGACAATATGACAATATGTCGCACCCTGGCGATTGAGGCCGATGTGTGGGCCGTCCAGAACCAGGGAAGGGTATTGCCTGGTGCGTAGGGGTGACTCAGGGACCGGAAACGGGTGTATTAGGGCGAGGGCAACTGTGCCGGCCGAGGATCTCGACCGGGAGACGAAATGAGGCGATGGTCTGATCAAACTCATAGTCCGGCGCTCGCTGAGCGAGCGCCGGGTCGTACTTCGGCGTTTGATCGATGTCATCGTCTCGAGTCGCGGCGGGCCGCGGGCGGGGGTAATGGGGGGCGATCAATACGGGCACCGAGCGCGCGGGGGCCGAATTCCATCCGCCCCTGATGCCAGCCGAGCGCCTTGCCTTCCGCGAGCGCCTGCCCGGAGGCCTCGATCAAAGCGTTGTCGTCTTCGAAGACCGCGCCTGTGCTTTTGAGACGCGCTTCGATCTCTGCCTGCGAGTATTCTGGTCCAAGGTAGCTGCCACGCATCGCATCACCACTGGTTCGTGGCGTGCGCGGCCCCGGCGGCCATGCAGGTGATAGGCGGCGAGGGCAGCGCCGGTCGCGCCGCCGGTATCTCCCGCCGCCGGCTGCATTCCACATGCGCTCGAACGCACGCTCGCGCAGGATCTTGCCGTTTGCGGGCACGCGGACTCCGCGCGCTTAGCGGGCATCTCGGTCGCCCACCTCCTACAACCTTGCGCAAAGGGACGGGCTATCGCAAACGACGGGCGGCACTGACCGCCTCCGTGCGCATCGCCATCGGCGAGCGCCGCAAGCCCGATCCCGACGGACGCCTGGAGTTACCCGACTCTGGACCGAGACTTGCCTAGTTGACAATTCCCAGGTCCAACAGTACTGTTCCTTCGACGAAAAAGGGCGTTTATTCTTCCTAGCGCGGCCTCAGGCCGCAATCTACGCTTTTCGAAGACTGCGCTCCGAAAAGTGGCCCCTTTCGGGGCAGTAGATATCGACAATATTTTTGTCAATGTTGTTTTTGTAAGCGCCTATACGCGCGGTATCAGCTTGCCGGGCGGGAGTGGCAGGCGGAGCGGTTGGAGTCTACTCCGCCCAACAAAACGGAATGTCAGTGAAACTACGGGCTGTGGCGCTCGAGCGAGGGTGACGATCAGAGCATGATGCACTTGGAGGATCCGACAACATTTTTGAGCGCAGTGCGCGGCAAGCTGCCGCTCGTCCTCTATGAGTTGAACGAGGTGCCTTGGCGCGTCATCGACTGGTATGCGGGTGTCAATCCCGATTCTGAGATCGCCGCGCTGATGCAGCATGCCACGACGTTCACTACCGAAACGCGCGATGAAGGCGAACTGCATCCCTGGACGACGTGGCCATCCCTGCATCGGGGCGCATACAACACACAGCATAGAATTTTTTTCTTGAATCAGGACAAGAGTTGCGCGTCGCGCTTTCCGCCAGTGTGGGAAGTGGCGGCCACCGCCGGCCTGCGCGTTGGCGTCTTTGGTAGCCTGCAGTCCTATCCCGTTCCGCAGGCACAGCAATACGCGTTCTACGTGCCGGATACTTTCGCGCCCGGGCCAGAAACCCATCCGCCGCGATACTCGCCATTTCAACGCTTCAACCTGCGGCAAACGCGGGCCGACGGAGCGGTCGCAAGCGACGTCAAGATTGACGGCGCCGTGCTCGCGGACGTGATTCGGCTCCCGGGGGCTGGGGTAACGCTGAGAACTTTCGGCGCTCTGGCGTTGCATCTGTTAAAGGAGAAGCTGAATCCTCTGCACCGAGTGCGCCGGCCGCTGATGCAGCCGCTTGTGGAGTTCGATGTGTTTCGCGATGCTTTGCGCAGATACCGGCCGGATTTCTGCACCTTCTTCACGAATCATGTGGCTAGCGTGATGCACCGGTACTGGAAGTACACGTTTCCTGAGGATTTCGGCTTCGTGCCAAGCACGCGAAGCGATACGTTCCACTCGCAGAATATTCGAGTTGCAATGGACATCGCAGATCGCCAGATCGGCGAACTACGGAAGCATGTCGACACGACCGGCGGCCAACTTGTAATAGCCTCGAGCATGGGCCAGGAAGCGGTTGAGCGTGGAGAGTACAAGGGAGAGTTGCGAATCGACGACGTAAGGGCATTTGCTCGCGCCATTGGATTCATCGGTTCATTCAAGAACCATCTTGCGATGCAGCCGGACTTCAACTTTGAGTTCGACTCCGCCGCCGATACGGAGGAGTTCTGTGCCAAGGCAGCGCGCGTTGTGGACACTGCCGGAAATAGCGTCTGGTACCGATTCAGGCGAGAAGGAAAAACGGTGAACTTGGGTCTGCTGACGCCGCCGGACCTGCTTTTGCGCCAGTCGTTCGTGATCATGTCGGAGTCCGGGGCTTCAACGGATCTGCCCTTTGATACGTCTGGTGTCAGGGTGATTCAACGCGACGTTGGAACGGGCTACCATCAGCCGTACGGTTCGTTGATTTGGTATCAGCGTGACTTGGTTCCATCAACTGCGCGCTCGCCGGTAGAGAGCGCCGCAGTAAAACAGATGATTCTGGAGGCTATCATTGCCGCTCACATCGATGTCGTTCGCCGTTCGGACTAGTATTCGCTGAAGAGAATACTGACGCCAGGTACGCATGTGTGCGTTTAACGGTGCAGGAGAGTGAACTGGAAGATCAACTGAGGAAGGCTGGTTTCCGCAAAGCGGGTAAGCGACGGCTTTTGCTCTCGGAAAAAATGGGAGGACCGCTCCTCATCAATGCTCCCCGGAACGGCGGCAATTTCAGTCTCGGGATCGGCGACAACGACCTGCGCCATCCTTTCTGGTGAGATCGGAAGGCCGGTTTGAATCCTTTCGGCGAAAAAAACCCCGCGGGTTGCGCGGGGTTTCTAGCGGTGCGACCGGATCCTTTCTGGATTACATCATGTCCATGTCGCCCATGCCGCCGTGCCCGTGGCGTCCCGGCATCTTCTCCTCGTCCTTGGGCATCTCGGCCACCATCGCCTCGGTGGTGATCATGAGTCCCGCGATCGAAGCGGCATTCTGCAAGGCCGTGCGCGCCACCTTGGTCGGATCCATGATACCCATCTTGACGATGTCACCGTACTCGCCGCTGGTGGCG
This sequence comes from Gammaproteobacteria bacterium, assembly GCA_050740495.1. Classification (GTDB taxonomy): domain Bacteria; phylum Pseudomonadota; class Gammaproteobacteria; order JACCXJ01; family JACCXJ01; genus USCg-Taylor. The sequence continues at coordinate 7,119 of JBOIDH010000002.1, forward strand.
TTGTAACCGAAGCTGCCCTTGCCTTCCTTCACTTTGGACAGAACGACGGAGGCCTCCTCGCCGGCATTGGCCACGATCTGACGCAGCGGTTCTTCCATCGCGCGCTTGGCAATCTGGATGCCGATGTCTTGGTCGTGATTTTCGCCCTTGAGCGCATTCAAACCCTCCAGCGCCCGGATGAAGGCCACGCCACCGCCCGGCACCACGCCTTCCTCGACGGCCGCGCGCGTCGCATGCAAGGCGTCCTCGACCCTCGCCTTCTTTTCCTTCATCTCGGTCTCGGTAGCCGCGCCGACCTTAATCACGGCCACGCCGCCGGCGAGCTTGGCCACGCGCTCTTGGAGCTTCTCCTTGTCGTAATCGGAGGTGGACTCCTCGATCTGCGCGCGGATCTGGTTGACCCGGCCTTCGATGGCCTTGGGATCGCCCGCGCCGCCGATGATGGTCGTCTCTTCCTTAGTGATAGTGACACGCTTGCAGGTTCCGAGATCTCCCAAGCTCGCCTTCTCGAGACTGAGCCCGACCTCTTCGGCAATGACCGTGGCCGAGGTCAAGATTGCGAGGTCTTCCAACATCGCCTTGCGGCGGTCGCCAAAGCCGGGCGCTTTGACCGCTGCCACCTTGACGATACCGCGAATATTATTGACGACCAGCGTGGCCAGGGCCTCGCCCTCCACGTCTTCGGAGATCGCGAGCAGCGCCCGTCCCGATTTGGCTACGGCCTCGAGGATCGGCAGCAAGTCGCGGATGTTGGAGATTTTCTTGTCATGGATGAGGATCATCGGGTTTTCCAGCTCGACATTCATGTTCTGCTGGTTATTGATGAAGTACGGCGAGAGATAGCCGCGATCGAACTGCATGCCTTCGACGACCTCCAGCGTGTTCTCGAGACTCTGGCCGTCCTCGACGGTGATAACGCCCTCCTTGCCGACCTTCCCCATCGCTTGCGCGATGATGTCCCCGACGGCACTATCGGCGTTGGCCGAGACCGTGCCTACCTGGGCGATGGCCTTCTCGTCGTTGCAGGGCTTGGAAAGTTTCTTCAACTCTTCCACCGTCGCGGCCACGGTTTTGTCTATGCCGCGTTTGAGATCCATCGGATTCAGGCCGGCCGCCACCGCTTTGATACCTTCGACCAGCATCGACTGCGCTAACACGGTGGCGGTCGTCGTGCCATCGCCTGCTTCGTCGGATGTGTGCGAGGCGACCTCTTTCACCATTTGGGCGCCCATGTTCTCGAACCTGTCCTTGAGCTCGATCTCCTTGGCTACCGACACCCCGTCCTTGGTTACCGTGGGCGATCCGAAGCTCTTTTCCAGCACCACGTTCCGGCCTTTCGGACCCAGGGTTATCTTGACCGCATTAGCGAGGATATTGACTCCGGCAAGCATGCGCTTGCGGGCGTCTTCGCTAAACCTCAATTCTTTAGCTGCCATGTTTTCACCTCTATAGTAAAGATTTAATTTTCGATGACGCCCATGATGTCGTCTTCCCGCATGACCACCAGGTCCTGGCCGTTCATTTTGACTTCGGTACCGGAATACTTGCCGAAAAGCACCTGGTCACCGGGCTTAACGTCGAGCGGTCTGAGCTTGCCGTCGTCCGAGACCTTGCCCGGACCCGCGGCAACGACTTCTCCTTTCATGGGTTTTTCCGCGGCCGTGTCCGGGATGACGATACCCCCGGCAGTCTTGCGATCTTCCTCCAGGCGGCGGATGATGACGCGATCGTGTAAGGGACGAATATTCATGATGATTGATCTCCTCCGATGTGCGATAGAAAAACAAAAGCGGTGTTAGCACTCGCTTCTTGTGAGTGCTAATTATAGGCGGCGCGCCGTTACTGTCAACCGATCCGCGGACCCGGGATGCCCAATCTAAGGAAGCTCTGCAAGAGTGTCGCGAGCACGTCTTGACGCGCGAGCAGACGACGAAGCAGATGGGCTGCGTAGTAACTTTTGCAAAGCTTTCCTAAGCGGGGATCGGCGATGACGGATAACGAGGACTACCTGCTCGTGCTATCGACGTGCCCCGACAACGCGGTCGCGGGCCGGATCGCTACCCGTTTGGTCGAACAACGCGCCGCCGCTTGTGTCAATATCCTTCCCGCAGTGCATTCGATCTACCGCTGGGCCGATAAGCTCGAATCGAGTGCCGAAGTGCTGCTCTTGATCAAGACCCGCCGATGGCGTTACGAGGCGGTGGAATCCTTGTTAAAATCGGAACATCCGTATGAACTCCCCGAAATCATCGCGGTCCCTATAGTGCGGGGCTCGAGCCCGTATTTAAGCTGGATTAACGAGATGGTGAACGCACCCCCATGAAGACTTTCAGCGCGGTCTGTTTAGCCTGGTTGTTTGCAACGTTGCTACCCGTGTTTGCCAATGAACAACTGGGGGCGGCGAATATATTCGAGGATTTCAAGCGCGGTTTCGCGGGCGAATCCGCCCGCCGGGAGTTTTTACCTCCCGACGAAGCATTTCGGGTCACGGTCGACATCAAAGATCCGGCGACCCTCGCCGCGCACTGGGACATCGCCGACGGTTATTACTTATATAAGGGTAAATTCGGATTTGACCTGACCGGCGCCGATGTTCGCCTCGGGCGCATTGATCTTCCGTCGGGGCACTTCAAGGAAGATCCGGAGTTCGGATCCGTCGAGGTGCATACCGGATCCATCACGGTCCCGCTGTCGCTCAGACGCCCAAGCCCCGGCGAGGCTGAGGTCGCTTTAACCCTTAGATATCAGGGCTGCGCCGAAGACGGGATCTGCTACTCTCCGATGCAGAAGACGCTCAGCCTGCGACTGCCAGCGCACGTGGCGGCCGGCGCCGCTTCCGGGGGAGCAAGCGAACCCGTCGCCGAGCACGATGCGTTGGCGGGGCAACTCGAAGGCGGCGCCGTGCTCGCGACGCTCGGCATGTTCGCCGGGTTCGGGATCCTCCTCGCGTTTACACCCTGCGTGTTTCCCATGGTCCCGATTCTCTCCGGAATCATCGCCGGCCAGGGCGAGCACGTAACCACGCGCAAGGCATTTATTTTATCGAGCGTATTTGTCGTGGTGATGGCGGCGACCTACGCGCTCATGGGAGTGATCGCCGGACGCTTCGGCCACAACCTGCAAGCGACGTTTCAAAATTCCTGGGTGCTGGTGTTCTTTGCCGCGGTCTTTGTCGGCCTCGCCTTGTCGATGTTCGGTTGGTTCGAGCTACAACTGCCGGCAGGTTGGCAGACGCGCCTCGCCCGGGCTAGTAACGCGCAACCAGGCGGAACCTTGCACGGAACCGCGGCGATGGGATTGTTCTCTGCCCTGATCGTCGGACCTTGCGTGGCGCCGCCACTGGCCGGGGCCTTGATTTATATCGGTAAGACCGGTGACGCGGTGCTCGGCGGGATGGCGCTCTTTTGCTTGGGCATTGGCATGGGATTACCGCTGATAGCCGTGGGTACCTCGACCGGGAAGCTCCTGCCCAAAGCCGGACCTTGGATGCAACAGGTCAAGGCGTTCTTCGGGTTTGGGATGCTCGCGGTCGCGGTCTTAATGCTGGAACGCTTGCTGCCGCCGGCGCTCACCGTATTGTTATGGGGTCTGTTATTGACGACCGGGGCGATATTCTTGGGAGCCCTCGATCTCCTTCATAAAACAGCGTCATGGGGTCACCGTCTGACGCGCGGCGTCGGGTTTTTGGTTTTGACTTACGGCGGCCTCTTAATCGTCGGCGCGGCCGCGGGGGCCACCGATATGTGGCGTCCTTTCGCGGGCGCCACACTCCTCACGCAGGGATCCGCCCCGAAGCTGAGCTTCATGCGGGTCAAGGGTAACGCGGGTTTGGATCGGGCGTTACGCGCGGCCCGCGATCGTGCCGAGCCGGTGATGGTGGACCTTTACGCCGACTGGTGTGTCGAGTGTAAAGAGCTGGAAAAACATACCTTTGCCGACCCGTTGGTCGGCCAACAGCTTACCAAATTAACGCTTATAAAAGCGGATGTGACGGCCAATGATGAGGAGGACCGCGAGCTGCTCGCGGGCCTCGGAGTCTTCGGGCCGCCGGCCTTGCTTTTTTACACACCGGACGGTACGGAGCTTCACAATCAACGTCTTGTCGGGTTCGTGGAGCCGGAAGCGTTTCGCTCACACCTCGATCGGGTGTTGCGCCGTTGAGCACAGCTTACCGTTGTGCATTTTATTGTTTGTTTCCGATCGTCGCCGGAGGCGGGGGCTATCTTCTCCGCGAACACCTGGGCGCGCGGGCGGACTCCTCACCTTCGACCCTCGTGGGGCAGGCGCGGCCAGATTTTTCACTCAAGGATTTCAGAGGCGAGAGCCGCCGCATCAGCGAGTGGAACGGAAAAGTTTTGCTACTAAATTTTTGGGCCACCTGGTGTCCTCCGTGCCGAAAAGAGATCCCGGATCTCATCGCGCTTCAAGAAGACTATAAGGAAAAGGGCTTGCAGATCGTGGGTATCGCGATCGATGAGCTTGGCACTACGCAAGAATTCGCGAACATGGCTGGGATCAATTACCCGACGCTGACCGGCGAGGAGACGGCCATCCAAGTTGCCCTGAGTTATGGTAATGCGATCGGCGCGCTACCCTACACGGTGATCGTCGATCGTAATAACAGAATAGCCTTCACCCAGCCCGGCCAAGTGCACCGGGACGAAATCGAGAATCTCATCCGGCGATTGCTCCGCATTCCCTAAGCTCCTCGCCGCCGGTTCCGCGACGCCTCCATCGCGCCGCAAAATAGCGGGTAGTTTGCTCGTTTCCGCCGTTAACTTATGCTAATGTGTCGCAAACAAGCGGCAACTAACCGCGATTCAAGAACCGCGCATGTCGCAACTGGCGCTCATCAACGGACCCAACCTTAATCTATTAGGAACCCGTGAGCCGGAGGTGTACGGTACCGCGACGCTCGCCGAGGTCGAGTCCCGCCTCGAGGCTCTGGCACTGTCCGCGGGACACACACTGTCCTCGTTTCATAGCAATGCCGAACACGAGTTGGTGGAGCGTATTCATCGCGCGCAGTCGGAAAACGTCGCCTTTATCATTATCAACCCCGGCGCTTTCACGCACACAAGCATCGCGCTACGCGATGCGTTCGTAGCAGTCAAGATACCGTTTATCGAAGTTCATCTATCCAATATCTTCGCGCGCGAGGCTTTTCGCCACAGTTCTTACCTTTCCGGGGTCGCGGTGGGGATTGTCACTGGTCTCGGGCCACAGGGATATGAACTTGCCTTGCAAGCAGCGATCGCTCGCTTGCGAGCCAATGCGCCCTACCAGGAAAAAGATGGACATCCGTAAAGTAAAAAAGTTAATCGAGCTCCTGGAAGAGTCCGGGATTGCCGAGCTCGAAATCCACGAGGGGGAGGAATCCGTCCGGATCAGCCGCTATCGGGCCCCGCCGGGGGGTCAAACCTTCTTACAGCTAGCGGATCCGCAGCTCCCCGCCGCGCCCGGGCATGCCGTCGCTCCCGCCGATGCTAAACCGAAACCAGACTTTGAAGGCCATTCCATCACCGCTCCGATGGTCGGCACCTTTTATCTCGGCGCCTCCCCGGCCAGCAAACCGTTCGTCGAGATGGGTCAGCGGGTAAAACGGGGCGAGATTCTGTGTATCATCGAGGCCATGAAAGTCATGAATCAGATCGAAGCCGATAGCGACGGCACGATCGCCGCGATTCTGGTCGACAACGGCCAACCGGTGGAGTACGACCAGCCCCTGTTCGTATTGAAACGAACTTGAATTCTAGCTCGCAGGGAAGCCTCCTGGTTTCGTTCGGGGTTCGTTAACTGAGCCATGCTTGACAAGATCGTGATTGCTAACCGGGGTGAGATCGCGCTCAGAGTTTTACGCGCCTGCCGCGAGCTGGGGATCAAGACCGTTGCGGTTCATTCGACCGCGGATCGCGATCTAAAACCGGTGCGCCTCGCCGACGAGTCGGTGTGCATCGGTCCGGCGCCCTCGGCGGAAAGTTATTTGAACGGCCCAGCCTTGATCAGCGCCGCCGAGGTCACCGACGCCGTGGCCATCCACCCGGGTTATGGGTTCCTCGCGGAAAACGCCGACTTCGCCGAGCGCGTCGAGCAAAGCGGATTTATCTTCATCGGCCCGCGGCCGGAAACGATCCGGCTGATGGGCGACAAGGTATCCGCCATCCGCGCGATGAAGCAAGCGGGAGTTTCCTGCGTGCCTGGCTCCGACGGACCCCTCGGCGCCGATGTCGACGAGAACCTCCGGATCGCACGCGCGATCGGTTATCCGATCATGATCAAGGCCGCGGGAGGCGGGGGAGGGCGCGGAATGCGAGTGGTGCACAGCGAAGCCGCGCTGCTCAACGCCATCGCCCTTACCCGCGGCGAGGCCCACGCGGCCTTCGGAAACGGTTCCGTCTATCTTGAAAAATACCTCGAGACCCCGCGCCACATCGAGATCCAGGTCCTCGCCGATACCCTCGGCAACGCCATACACCTCGGGGAACGCGATTGCTCGACCCAGCGGCGCCACCAAAAGATCATCGAAGAAGCGCCCGCGCCAGGTCTGAGCCCGGAAATTAGGGACGCCATCGGCATGCGGTGTGTGCAGGCCTGCCAGGAAATCGGCTACCGCGGCGCCGGCACGTTTGAGTTTCTCTATCAAGATGCTCAGTTTTACTTCATTGAAATGAACACGCGCATTCAGGTCGAGCATCCGGTCACCGAGATGGTCACTGGGGTGGATCTCGTCAAGGAACAGATCCTCATCGCGAGCGGCGAACCTCTGAGTTATCGCCAGGACCAGATCATCCTCCGGGGTCATGCCATCGAGTGCCGGATCAACGCCGAAGATCACGAAACCTTCATGCCCTCGCCCGGCACGATTACTTTATTCCATCCGCCCGGCGGTCCCGGGATCCGCTTGGATACGCACATTTACCAAGGCTATGCGGTTCCGCCCTACTACGATTCCTTGATTGGCAAGCTCATCGCCCATGGCGAGAGCCGAACCATCGCGCTCGCGCGCATGATTAACGCCCTCACCGAGATCGTGATCGACGGGATTAAGACCAACCTGCCCTTGCATCGCAATATGATGAATGACGAGGGATTTCGCGCGGGCGCTATGGACATCCATTATCTTGAAAAGAAGCTGGGACTGACCTGAGCAGCTGTGAATTCATCTACTGCGCTCGGCATCTCGCGTTGCATCCTCGGCGCGCCAGGGCACTGAAACGATGCTGGCGCGCTGTCCGGAATGCCGTACGCTATTTCGCCTTTCCGCGAGCGAGCTCAAAGCGGCGCACGGCAAGGTGCGCTGTGGGATTTGCCACGGTGTCTTCGATGCCTTGGAGGCTTTGGTCGACGCCCAAAGCGAACCCCCAACGCGCGATTCGGCGCGCGCGCCGCTGCATTCCGGCGCCCCCGGGGACGCCACGGCGGGCCGCAGCGATGTGGCTCAGGCCGCCGACAGCGCCCTAGCCCAGGCGCTCGATCTCACCGCCATCGAGGGACTCGTCCCGAAACACCGCGCTAGCTTGTGGGGCGCGGGGGCTGTCATGCTCCTGATGCTGCTGCTGGGTCAGATCGCATGGTTTCAAGGCGCCCGACTGCTCGCGCTTTTCCCCGTGGCGCGCCCGCCGCTCGAGTGGGCTTGCGCTCACTGGCATTGCCGGTTGCCCCGCTACCGCGATCCCGGCCTGATCGGGCTGGTCTCGCGCGATGTGCGCGTCCATCCGCATGCCGCGGACGCATTGTTGATCAATGCCCTCTTCACCAATCACGCGGAATTCCCGCAGCCCTACCCGGTGCTGCAGCTCGGTTTGTATGATACGGATGGCCAAGTCCTTGCCGCTCGCCGGTTTGTGCCCAAGGAGTACCTCGAAAAGCACGTCGACCCGGCCCTGGAGATGCCGCCTGGGATCCCGGTTCATATCGTCCTGGAAGTGCAAGGTCCGCGGAAAAACCCGGTGAGTTTCGAGTTTAAGTTCCTGTGACGCTCGCTGGCCCGGTGGCGCTTCAATCAAGACTCGTTTGCCGTTATCATGGGCGCCTGACACTCCGCCGTAATAATCATCGAAAGATTGCGTTGGGCACCGGGGGGGCCGGCGCAATCTCTTAAGAACGAAAAACTACGATAACCCCCTGAATTTAGTGAAAGGGGATGGCGAACATGACAATAGGCGAAGTCACCGGCATGACAGGCATAGTAGACCGCGAGCTTCCTAGGCAAGCGGTATTCGTCGAGCGCAGAAATCAACCGATTCGCCAGTGCATCACGCACTCCTTGCAGGCATATTTTGCCAATCTCAACGGCCATAACCCGGCCGGGCTCTACGAGCTAGTGCTTACCGAGGTCGAGCGGCCGTTGTTCGAGTCCGTGCTGGCGCAAACCGGCGGCAATCTCTCGAAGGCGGCCCAAATCTTGGGCCTGAATCGCAACACCCTGCGTGCCCGCCTCAAGAAACACAGCTTGATCTAGCCAACCGGCCAGCCGATGCGGTCCATACGACGTGCGCTTTTGAGTGCCTCCGATAAGACCGGGCTGGTGGATCTCGCGCGGTTTTTAACCGGGCAGGGTGTGGAACTATTGTCGACGGGGGGTACGGCGCGGCTGCTCGCCGAGCACGCCCTGCAAACCATCGAGGTCTCCGACTATACCGGCTTTCCGGAAATCATGGGCGGGCGCGTCAAGACCCTGCACCCGAAGGTCTACGGCGGCATTCTCGGCCGTCGAGGTATCGATGAGCCGCTCATGCAAGCCCACGGGATCGGTCCCATCGACTTGGTCGTCGTCAACCTGTATCCGTTCGAAAGCACCATTGCGCGGGCCGATTGCACCCTCGCCGAGGCGATCGAGCATATCGATATCGGCGGCCCGGCCCTGGTGCGCGCCGCGGCCAAGAATCACGCCGCGGTCACGGTCATGGTCGACCCGGGCGATTATGCCCCGCTCATCGAAGAGATGCGGACCTCGAACGCCAGTATCAGCGCCCGAACGCGCTACCGCTTGGCGGCCAAGGCATTCGCTTATACCGCGCGCTACGACGCGTTGATTGCCGCTTATCTGGACCCGGAGGACGAAGATTTCCCGCGCCTGTATTGCCCGCGCTTTTCCAGGCGCCAAGAACTCCGTTATGGCGAAAATCCTCACCAACGCGCCGCCTTCTATACGGAAATCGATCCCCCGCCGTGTAGCGTCGCCGCAGCCAAACAACTGCAAGGCAAAGATCTCTCCTTCAACAATATTGCCGACACCGACGCGGCCTTGGAGTGTGTGTTTTCCTTTTCCGGGCCCGCCTGTGTCATTGTCAAGCACTCGAATCCCTGTGGGGTAGCGCTCGCCGAATCGCCGCGAGCGGCCTATGAGCGCGCTTACGCGACCGATCCTACCTCCGCCTTCGGCGGGATCATCGCCTTCAACCGCATGCTCGACGCGGACACGGCCGAGGCCATCCTCGCGCGCCAATTCGTCGAGGTGATCGCCGCCCCGGGCGTCGCCCCGGAGACCCTCCAGGTAGTGCAACGCAAGCAAGACATGCGCGTGCTCATGGTCGCTCAGCCGGAGGCACGCGCTCGGAAGGCGTTCGATTACAAGCGCGTGCAGGGCGGCCTCTTGGTGCAGGAGCGGGATGAGGCCACGGTAGAATTTACCGGGGTGAAAGTCGTGACCCAGCGCGGCCCGACCGAAGCCGAAATCGCCGATCTGCTGTTTGCCTGGCGGGTGGTGAAGTTCGTCAAATCGAATGCTATCGTTTACGCCAAGGCCGGCCAGACGGTGGGTATCGGCGCTGGCCAGATGAGCCGGGTCTACAGCGCGCGCCTCGGCGTCATGAAAGCCACTGATGCGGGTCTCGATGTCCGGGCTTCAGTCATGGCCTCGGACGCCTTCTTCCCGTTTCGCGATAGCATTGACGCCGCCGCCGCGGTCGGCGTCACCGCGGTGATCCAGCCCGGCGGTTCCATCCGCGACGTCGAGGTGATCGGCGCCGCCGACGAACACGGCATGGCCATGGTTTTCACGGGGATCCGCCACTTCCGCCATTCATGAAGTGAGGGTTCTAATCGTCGGCGGGGGAGGGCGCGAGCATGCCCTCGCGTGGAAGGTGGCGAGCTCCGCACAGGTCGATCGCGTCTACGTGGCGCCGGGGAACGCCGGCACGGCGCGCGAACCCAAGGTTGAAAACGTCGCCATCCCGGCCGGTGATCTCGCGGCGCTCCTCGCCTTCGCCCAGAGCGCTCGGATTGACCTCACCTTGGTCGGATCGGAGGCGCCGCTGGTGGCCGGGATCGTAGACCGCTTCGAGGAGGCGGGGCTCCGGTGCTTTGGCCCGAGCCGGTCGGCGGCCGCGCTCGAGGGCTCCAAAGTCTATGCGAAGTCCTTTATGGACCGCCACGGCATAGCCACGGCGCCTTACGCATCTTTTTCGGATCTCCAAGCCGCCAGCGCGTACATTCGAGCCCAGGCGCTCCCGCTGGTGATTAAGGCCAACGGCCTCGCGGCGGGTAAGGGCGTGACCATCGCGCACACTGCCGAGGAAGCCATCCGTGCGGCCAGCGATATGCTCGCGGGCCATGCCTTCGGCAACGCCGGGCAGGAAATCGTCGTCGAGGGGTTCTTGGAAGGCGAGGAGGCGAGTTTTATCGTCGTGAGCGACGGAGTCGATGTCCTGCCGCTCGCAAGCGCGCAGGACCACAAGGCGCGCGATGCCGGGGACCGCGGACCCAATACCGGGGGCATGGGGGCTTATTCGCCTGCTCCCGTGCTCACCCAGGCGGTGAGCGATCGCGCATTGAGCGAAATCCTGCTGCCGACGATTCGCGGGATGGCGCGGGAAGGCCGGCCCTACCGGGGTTTCCTGTATGTCGGCGTCATGGTGGCTCCCGACGGCACACCGCGGGTGCTCGAGTACAATTGCCGCTTAGGCGATCCGGAGGCCGAGGTCATTTTGTTCCGATTACGCTCGGATCTCATCGAGATCATCGAGGCGGGGCTTGCGGGCCGTCTGAAGAAAATCCAGCCGCACTGGGATCAAAGCGCCGCCCTCGGTGTCGTGCTCGCGGCCGCGGGCTATCCCGGCCCCCCTCGCGTGGGCGATGTGATCGTGGGCCTCGATGTCGAACATCCCGCGGACACCACGGTCTTTCATTCCGGGACCGCGATAAAGGAGGGACGGATGGTCACGGCCGGCGGCCGTGTGGTGTGTGTGTGCGCACGAGGCGCGACCGTCGGCGAGGCCCAGTCGCTCGCCTATGCCCGGATTAAAAAAATCCAATGGCAGGGAATGTATTACCGCCCGGACATCGGCTACCGGGCCGTGGCACGGGAGACGAGGGAGGCGGATCTTTAAGCGCTTCCGTCCCAGTGCAGAAAGTTTCTGAGCAAGCTTAGCCCCGGCTGCTGGCTCTTCTCGGGATGGAACTGCACCGCGAAGACCTGGCCGCGCGCGAGCGCGGAGGTAAACCCCACGCCATACTCCGTATAAGCAGCGCTCAGCTCCTCATCCTTGGGTGCCACGAAATAGCTGTGGACGAAGTAAAAGCGCTCGCCCGGAGCAATACCTGCCCACAAAGGATGAGAACCCGCCGGCCACACCTGATTCCAACCCATGTGCGGGATCTTTAAAATATCCTCACTGGCCGGGGCCTGCAGTTCCCGTGGAAAACGCACGACCTGTCCCGGATAAACCCCGAGGCCCGGCGTGCCGCCCCCCTCCTCACTCCACTCCATCAGGGATTGCAGCCCCAGGCAGATCCCGAGAAACGGCTTCGCGGGAAGGACCTCGCGCAGTACGCGATCAAGCCCCATGGCCGTGATATGCTCCATGCAGGCGCCTATCGCGCCTTGTCCCGGGAAGACGATGCGATCGGCCCTTGCGAGATCGTCCGGGCGGCCGCTCACGAGGACACGATGCCGGCCTTCCGACACGTACTCGAGGGCCTTGGCGACCGAGCGCAGGTTGCTCATACCGTAATCGAGAATAACGACGGTTTGCATCGTGCGATGAACGGCGCGCGGCGTCTGTCAGAGGCTGCCCTTGGTCGAGGGCACGGCGCCCTCAAGCCGCGGGTCGGGCTCGACGGCCATGCGCAAGGCGCGGCCGAAGGCTTTGAAGACGGTCTCGATAATATGATGGGCGTTGCGGCCGCGG
>JBOIDH010000003.1:0-18153 GCA_050740495.1 Gammaproteobacteria bacterium
GCCCCCAGACTGCATTTCATAATGCCTCCCAGAACAAGGAAAACCAATTCTGCGCCGGCCTGAGGCTTGGTCAACATGAAGTTAGTGGATGCACACCCCACCAAATCGAACGCTCCCTCACTTATTGCACCAAAAACAAATCGACCCCTGTCCACGCTCCTGGGCATCGGAGCCGAGCTGGCGGCACCTGCGAGTCGGAGCGACGGCAACCGAATCGTCATCGCCGGCCGTGAGAGTGCCCAAGAGACGGTGAACCAGGTCGGTCAGGAAATCACGAAGCGAAACGTCAGCATTCAACCAACGCTGACGATCCGGCCCGGCTTCCCCGTGCGGGTGATGGTCAGCAGGGACTTGGTGCTACGCCCATATCAGCCATTGTTCCTTCAGCGAGGCGCGTCCAAATGAGCAAAGGTGTGGAAAAGCTGCGCCTTGGGCCTCTTCCGAAGAGCGAAATGGTCAAGCTCACCATTTCGATTTCCGCGGCCACAAAGGCTTTACTCGATCACTACGCTTCCCTGCATAGTCAACTGCATGGGGTAGATGTAGATGCCATAGCTTTGATACCGTACATGCTCGAGGCGTTCATCGAGCGGGATCGCGGATTCAAGGCATTGCGCAGCAAGTCCACAGATGAAGGTCGGTAATCGCTGTTCGTCGCACGACACTATCTCCTCGCGCTGAGAGTCAAAGCCTCGATCCTGTAAGCGTTTCGCGGTGATGCCAGGGACGGAAGTTGTTGGTTCGACCATGTCAGCCAACTACGAGTGCACGAGTCGTGCACGGTGCTGTCGGTAGTCAAGCCGTCTGAGAGCCGCCTGTAAACCGTCCGGATTCTGCAGGATCGATGCCGGCGCGGAGAACGCAGCGGTTAAGCAGCGCTGCACATGTGGACATGGGCCGAATAGTCGAGGCAAAAGTCCGGAGGAACCCCGACCCAGTCCCCCACTAGGGAAACCACTTACTTAGATATCTAATAATGCGGCGCACAATGGCTCCTGGATCCAGCAACTGGTTTGCACCTCATGGCCGAGACTTTCCATCCCACGTTTCAACTTAGCGATCTTCCGGAGGGCGAGGCCCGACGCTGCCACTTCGAGGGCTCCTCAGTCGCTCTATTCCGAGTGGAAGGCTGCGTCTACGCGACCCAGGACGAGTGCACGCATGGCCGCGCTTCACTCGCAGAGGGCTATCTGATCGGCGACGAGGTGGAATGCCCCCTCCACCAAGGCATGTTCAACGTTCGAACAGGCGCAGTCACAGGCCCGCCTTGTACCCAAGCCCTCAAGACTTATGCCGTTCAGATCCGAGACGGCGTGATCTACCTCTCTCATTCGTCAGCCACTGCCGAACTTTGACCGGCAAATTTTTAGGAGACATCGCATGAATCCAGTCCGACTATTGGCGCTCGGCGTCATTGCCGCTTTCCTCGGCGTCGCGCAAGCGCAGTCCTCGGCACCGATCAAGATCGGGTTCGTGGGTGAACTTTCCGGGCCCCAGGGGGCGCTCGGGCAGGACCAGTACGACGGATTCATGCTGGTCGTCGAGCGCAACGGCGGCAAGCTCGGTGGTGTCCCGGTGCAGGTCATCAAGGAGGATTCGCAACTCAAGCCCGACGTGGCCACGCAAGTCGTGCAGCGCCTGATCGAGCGCGATAAGGTGCCGATCATCACCGGCGTGACCTTCTCCAACATCATGATGGCGATCCACAAGCCCGTGACGGAGAAGGAAGTCTTCCTGATTGGCTCCAACGCAGGGCCCTCTCCCATCGCCGGCGCGGGGTGCTCACCTTACCAGTACGTTGTGTCTTGGCAGGTGGATCAGCTTGCCGAGGTGTTCGGCCTTCACGCCAATAGTAAGGGCTACAAGAAGGTCTACCTGATGGCCCCCAACTACCAAGCGGGGAAGGATTTCTTGTCCGGGTTCAAGCGCACATTCAAGGGCCAGATCGCGGACGAGGTTTACACGAGCCTGAACCAGCCCGATTTTTCCGCTGAACTCACGCAGCTCAAGGCGGCCAAGCCGGACGCCGTGTTCGTCTTCTACCCGGGCGGCCTTGGCATCAACTTCGTGAAGCAGTATCAGCAAGCGGGTCTGCTCGGTAAAGTGCCGCTCATGTCGGGTGGCGCCGTCGATGGCACGACGCTTCCCGCCTTGAAGGAAACCGCGATCGGCGTGCTCGGCGCGTTTCCCTGGGGCCCCGACCTGGACAACCGGGCGAGTAAGCAGTTCGTGGAGGAATTCGAGCGCAAGCACAACCGCATCCCGGCGTCTTTCGCGTCGCAGGGCTATGACGCCGCGCTGCTGCTCGATTCGGCCATCGGCAAGGTCAAAGGCAACGTGGCCGACAAGCGCGCCTTCATGGCGGCGCTGAAGGCTGCCGAGTTCGAGTCGGTGCGAGGCTCATTTAAGTTCGGCAACAACAACTTCCCCGTGCAGGACTTCCACATCCAGGAAGTCGCCAAAGACGCGAAGGGCCGCGTGAGCCTGAAGACGGTGGGCACCTACAAGGGGCTGGCCGACTCGTACCACACGCAGTGCGCGATGAAGTAGCCGATCGATCGCGGCCCTTCGTTCCAACAGCGCCTCCAACATGACCGCTTCCGTTGTCCTGACCCAGTTGCTCAATGGCATCCAGCTGGGGGCGCTGCTCTTCCTATTGTCTGCGGGGCTGACGCTGGTCTTTGGAATCATGAACTTCGTGAACCTGATGCACGGCTCGCTCTTCATGATGGGCGCGTACTTCGCCGCGGCGGGATACAAGGTGTCGGGGTCTTTCGCGGTAGCCGCGGTGTGTGCCGTGGGGGGTGGGCTCGTGCTGGGGCTGTTGGTCGAGCGGCTGGTTGTCGCAAAGATGTATCGCCGCGAGCACCTCGACCAGGTTCTGGTCACATTTGGGCTGGTGCTATTCTTCAATGAAGCGGCGCGGATCCTCTGGGGGACGACCTCGGTCCACGCCGGTTCCCCCTCCGGCTTCGATGGGACCGTAGGTCTTGCCGGGGTGATGTATCCCTCCTATCGGCTGCTGATCATCGGCGTCGCGCTCGTCGTGGCTGCAGCCCTGTACTTCATGATCCATCGCACCCGCGTCGGCATGCTCGTGCGCGCGGGGGCAACTCGCCCGGAGATCGTGAGCGCGCTCGGGGTGGACGTCGTGCGCCTGAAGCGATGGCTCTTCGCGTTCGGTGCGATGCTAGCGGCACTTGGCGGATTGATGGCCGGACCCATCACGTCAGTGCAACCGGGAATGGGCGAACCGGTGCTGATTATGACGCTGGTCGTTATCGTCACCGGCGGGATCGGCTCCATTCGCGGCGCGTTCTATGGCGCCATGATCGTTGGCATCGTCGACACGGTCGGCCGTGCGTTTTTGCCCCTGTTGTTGCGCGAGATGTTCGAACGTTCGGTTGCACAAGCTGCAGGGCCGGCGATTGCTTCGATCCTGATCTATCTCTTCATGGCGTGCGTGCTCGCCATCCGTCCGCAAGGACTTTTCCCCGTTCGCCATGGATAAAAATCCGTACAACCTCATCCGCCGGCACTGGGTGCCCGTCCTGCTGTTCGGCGTGCTGGCGATACTGCCGCTGATCGCCATTGCAATGGGGCAAGGCTACTACATTACCTTCGCGACTCGCGTGCTCGTTCTCGCCACCGCCGCAGTCGGCTTGAACGTGGCCCTCGGCTACGGCGGGATGGTCAGCTTCGGGCACGCGCTTTACGTGGGCCTCGGCGCCTACGTGGTCGCGGCGATGTCGGATGCCGGTGTTCAGTCCGGCGTGGCGCACCTCGCGGTGGCGCTTGCGGCTGGAGCGCTGCTCGCCTTCGTGCTTGGACTGGTGTGCCTTCGCACGAGCGGCATTGCGTTCATTATGATCACGCTCGCGTTTTCGCAGATGTTCTTCTACGTTGTCGTCAGCCTCAAACGGTACGGCGGCGACGACGGCATGGCGCTGCGGGCGCGCAGCACTTTGTTCGGCGCGAGCCTGGACAGCCCAGTCGCGTTCTACTACCTAGTTTTCGTTCTGCTCTCGCTGGTGCTGCTATTCGTAGCGACGACGGCGCGGTCGCGCTTCGGCTGGGTAGTGCGCGGCAGCAAGCTGAACGCCAGGCGCATGGCAGCACTGGGCTACCCCGTGCTGCGCTACCGCCTCGCGGCCTATGTTCTGTCCGCCTCGATCTGCGTGCTGGCTGGCGTTCTGCTCGCAAACCTCGCCCGCTTCGCTTCGCCATCCTACCTGCAGTGGTCACTCTCGGGCGAGCTCATCGTAATGGTCGTGCTGGGCGGCATGGGAACTGTGCTCGGCCCCGTGTTCGGCGCGACGGTGCTGCTGGTACTGGAAGAACTGCTCGCTAACGCGCACGTCCCAATGCCGTTCGGCGCCGACGCAATGGTGCGCGCGCACTTCATGGGGGTGATCGGAATCTTCATCGTGCTCATGGCGATGGGGACTCGGCACGGCCTGGCCGGCTTCGTCAAACCGAAGGCCGCCCGATGACGCCACTGCTTTCGGTCGAGAATCTGGTGAAGCGATTTCGCGGCATTCACGCTTCGGACGGCATCAATTTCGATCTGCGGCCGGGTGAAATCCATGCCGTGATCGGCCCCAACGGCGCGGGCAAGACGACCTTCATCAACCAACTCGCCGGCGAACTGGCTCCCGACTCCGGCCGCATCCTGCTGGATGGCCAGGACATCACGAGCGAGCCTGTCTACCTGCGAGCGGCGCTCGGACTGGCGCGTTCCTACCAGATCAGTGCGGTATTTGACGAGTTGTCCGTGCTTGAGAACGTGATGCTGGCTGCGCAGGCGCACCAGGGCCACAGCTTCCGCTTCTTCAAGGATGCGGCCAAGGATGAAAAGGTGGCGGCGCCTTCGCGCGAGGCTGTGCGGATCGTCGGGCTCGAAGATGCTCTGCATCGCCCCGCAGCCGACCTCGCCCATGGCGCGAAGCGCCAGCTCGAATTGGCGATGGTGATTGCCACGAAGCCGCGTCTCATGCTGCTGGACGAGCCGATGGCCGGCACCGGGCCTGCGGAGTCGCGTGAAATCGTCGCACTGCTCCGGCGGCTGCGCGGCACGGCGGCCATCGTGCTAATCGAGCACGACCTCGACGCAGTTTTCGCACTGGCGGACCGCATCAGCGTGATGGTCTACGGCAAGGTGATCGCGACGGGAACTTGCGACGACATCCGCGCCGACGCGGCGGTGCGCGAAGCCTATATCGGCGACGAGGAGGCTGTACTTTGAACGCCCTTGTCGAGGCCCGCGACCTCGTCGCGCACTACGGAAGCAGTCAGGTGCTGTTCGGCGCCGGACTGAACCTGCGGCGCGGCGAGTTCGTGACGTTGCTCGGCCGCAATGGCATGGGCAAGTCGACGCTGGTCAAAGTGCTGCTTGGCATGCTGCCCGCGCGCGCCGGGTCGGTGCGGTTCGAGGGCACGGAAATCTCGGGCCGTCCGGACCACGAGAATGCCCGCCGCGGCATCGGGCTCGTCCCGGAGGGCCGGGGCATCTTCCCCAACCTGAGCGTGCGCGAGAACCTGCTCGCCACCGCTATCGCGCGCAAGGATGCCTCCGACCCGTGGACTCTGGAGCGCGTGTACGCACTCTTTCCGCGTCTGCAGGAGCGCGAGAAAAACCTCGGCAGCGACCTGTCCGGCGGCGAGCAGCAGATGCTCGCGATCGGCCGCGCGCTCTTGACCAACCCCAAGTTGTTGATCCTTGACGAGGCTACCGAGGGCCTGGCGCCCCTAGTGCGCCGCGAGATCTGGCTTTGCTTGCAAAGACTAAAGGAGGCGGGACTGACAATGCTCGTGATCGACAAGAACCTCAAGCCTCTGCTGCATTTGGCGGACAGGCACTACGTGATCGAGAAGGGCCGCAATGCGTGGTCGGGGACTTCTTCCGAGCTGCAGGCTTCCCCCGACGTGATGGCCCGCTACCTCAGCCTCTAAGCCACTCTGCTCTGAATACCGAATCTGGAGAACCCATGAAAGTGACGATGCAAGACATTCGCGGCGTGGTTGGAATCGTTCCTACGCCGGCAACCGCCGACGCGCAAAACTGGAGCGCCACCGACACAGTCGAACTCGCCGAAACGGCGAAGATGGTCCGCGCGGTGGTGGACGCCGGGGTGGACATTGTGATGACCACCGGCACCTTCGGTGAATGCGCGACGCTGACCGAGGATGAATTGCGCAGTTTCGTCGAGGCCGTCGTCCGAACCGTCGCAGGCCGCCGTCCCGTGTTCGCGGGCATTACGACGCTCAATACGCGCGACACGATCCGCCGCGGGCGCGAACTGGTGGAGCTCGGCGCCGACGGCCTCTTTGTCGGCCGGCCCATGTGGCTCGCGATGGATGACAAGTCCATCGTCCGGTTCTACCGCGACATCGCGGCGGCGCTGCCGGGTGTGCCCCTGGTCGCCTACGACAACCCCTCCGCATTCAAGGGCAAGATGTCCCGCGAAGTGTACCGGGCGCTCGCCCAGATTCCCGAGGTGGTCGCTTCTAAGCACGTCGGCGGCCCTGCCCTGGTGCCCGACCTTCTCGAAGTGGGCGACCGGATCCGGTTGCTGCCGCTGGAGATGGACTGGTTTGCCCTTGCGCGCGATCACCGCGAACGGGCTCAAGCATGCTGGTCCGGCAGCGTGGCATGCGCACCTGCGCCCATCGTCGCATTGCGTGATGCGATCTTTGCGGAGAACTGGGCAAAGGCCGCCGAGATCAGCGAGAAGGTGAACTGGGCCGTCAAGGCCATGTTCCCGGCCGGCGACCTCTCGAAATTCATGGACTACAGCATCCAGCTCGGCCACGTGCGTTTTCGCGAAGCCGGCTTGTTCGATCCCGGGCCGTCGCGTCCCCCGTACCTTGAAGCGCCGGACGACTACGTCGAAGGCTCGCGTGTCTGCGGCCAGCGATGGGCCCAACTGCAGCGCGAGTACGCTGCCTCCTGAGATCCAAGAGAAAGAGGAATGCCATGAGCGCCAACCCGAATTCACCCCTCAAGAGCCTCGCCAGTTTCGACAAGGACCTGGCCGAGGTGTCGATCCGCGGACAGTGGCAGTACGACGAGATGCTCGAGCGGCTGATCGGCGGACCGAGGAGCACCGCGGTGCCGATGATGTGGAGGTGGGACATCGTGCAGCGCAAGCTGATGGAAGCCTGCGAAGTGATGGCGGAGAGCTTCACGGCACGCCGGAACCTGTCGTTCATCAATCCGGGGCTTGAGCGCGGCGGCACTACTCAGACGATTCTCGCGGGCATGCAGGCCGTGAAGCCGGGCGAAGTAGCCTGGGCGCACCGCCATCCCATCTCGGCGCTGCGGTTCGTGATGGACGGCGACCCGAAGTTGTTCACCGTCGTCGACGGAGAAATCCTGACCATGGAAACCAACGACCTCGTCTTGACCCCGGCTTGGTCGTGGCACGACCATCACAACGAGAGCGACATGCTCGGCGTCTGGCTCGACGTGCTCGACGTGCCACTCATGCTCTCGCTCGGCCAGATGGCGTACCAGCCGCTCGGCGAAACGACCCAGCCGATCCGGGCCGAGCGGCACGAGTATCTGAGCGAACGCACTGGCGTCGTGCGGCCTCTGTGGGAACAGAAGGTCGGCGGTGCCATGCCCCGCCGCTACCCGTGGAAGGAGGTGAAGCGCCAGCTCGACCTGTTCTGCGAGGGCGGTCCCGCAAGCCCCTACGATGACGTGATCCTCGAGTACGTGGATCCGACGACGGGCGGCGCGACCCTGCCCACGCTCCGGTGCTGCGTCCAGCGCCTGCGTCCCGGCTTCGTGGGCCGGCCGCACCGTCGCACCGCAAGCACCGTGTACTACGTCGTTGACGGCGAAGGCAGCACGCGCATCGGCGATACGGAGTTGCACTGGGGTCCACGTGACGTGTTCGTGGTGCCGACCTGGGCTTGGCACGAGCATCGCTGCGGCGCGGGCGGGGCCGCCGCGACGCTGTTCAGCGTCAGCGATGCGCCGCTGCTCGAAGCCGCGCAGCTCTATCGGGAAGAACCCGAGTCGCAGGTCCGCCGCAGGTCGGCGCCCCCGCCGCCGCTCGAATCGAGAGTCGCGCCGGATGCAGTGCCGTCAACGACAACAAAGGAAGCCCGATGAACGATCACGTCATGCAAGCGCGTGTCGCCGACCTTTACACGCGCTACGCCGAAACCCTGTGCGACCTGTCAATCGCCGACTGGCCGGAGTACTTCACCGAAGACTGCCTCTACCGCGTCGTGTCGCGCCCCAACCATGACCGCGGCCTGCGGATCGGCCCGATGTTCGCGGAGAACAAGGGCGCGCTGAAGGATCGCGTGGTCGCGATTCGCGAGACGCTGGTCTATTCCGCGCGCAGCCTCACCCACTTGGTGAGCGGCGCGCGAGTCGTGTCCAGCGAAGGCTCCACGCTGCACACCCGCAGCATGCTGGCCGTCTACCAGACGCTGATCGATGGCACAACGCAATTGCAAATGGCGGCACGCACGTTCGACACGGTCGACGCGAGCGGCTCCGAACTGAAGTTCCGCGAGAGGGTCGTGGTGTTCGACACCGAACTGCTCGCCGGCGCCCTGGTGTACCCCGTCTGAAGGATTCGAATCATGAACCAAGCCTGCCCTCACGCCGACACTGGTGCCGGCGCCGCTTCGAGTGAACTGCGTCCCATAAAAATCTGGCCGCGCAAGGACAGTTCGCGGGTGCCACTGTGGGTCTACACCGATCGTGACAACTACCTGCGAGAACTCGAGGCGGTTTTCTACGGCCCGCACTGGCACATGGTCGGGTTGGAGAGCGAGATCCCGAACGCCGGCGATTTCAAGCGTTCCGTCATCGGCGAGCGCACGGTCATCGTCACGCGTACCGAGGACGGCGAGCTGAGCGTGCTGCTCAACAGCTGCGCCCACCGCGGTGTCGAGATCTGCCAGACCGCCTTTGGCACCCAGAAGGAGATCATGTGTCCCTACCACCAATGGACCTACGACCTCAGGGGCAACCTGATGGGCGTTCCCTTCAAGCGGGGGGTAAAAGGTAAGGGCGGATTCCCGGCGGACTTCGACACCGCGCAGCACGGGCTTCGCAAGCTGAAGGTGGAGAGCGTCAACGGCTGCATCTTCGCTACCTTCGACCACGCCGCACCGCAAATGCGCGAGTACCTCGGCGATGGCAATTACGAGTACCTCACGCGCATCTTCAACGGCCGCAAAACGAAGGTCCTGGGCTACCAGCGCCAGCGGATCAAGGGCAATTGGAAGCTGTACATGGAGAACATAAAGGACCCCTACCACGCGTCCTTGCTGCATGTGTTCCTCATCAGTTTCGGCCTGTACCGCATCGACCAGAAGGGCGTGACCGTCACGGACGAACGCACCTTGTCGCACAACGTATTTGCCTCGATCCGAAATCCCGCTGGCGAGGTGAGCGGCACGGAGGACATGAAGTCCTACCGAAAGGACCTGAAACTGAACGACATGAACCTCGTCTCCGCGAGCAAGGAGTTCGAGGACGACGTGACCATCCAGATCCAGACCATCTTCCCGGATCTCGTGCTGCAGCAGCAAGGCAACAGCCTGCAGATGCGATACGTGATCCCGCGGGGTCCCGACGAGTTCGAGCTGCAATGGACGTACTTCGGCTACGAGGACGACAGCGAGGAAACGACGCTGCGCCGTCTGCGGCAGGCCAATCTCACGGGACCTTCGGGGTTTGTTTCCGTGGACGACACCGAAGTCCTGGAGTATTCCGGCGCGGGCATCCGGCCGAACCCTTCCCAATCCGCGGTCCTGGAGCTTGGCGGCCGCGAGGGAACCGCGCCGGGTGACGGGAACATGGTGACCGAAGGTCCGATCCGCGGCTTTTATGAATACTACCGGCGCGTGATGTACGGTCAGGCAGGGGCCGGGAAGTGACTGCGCGACTCAAGGTTGTCACGAGCGCCGTGCGGCGCGCTTCGCTCGTCACGGGGAACGGGACCGAAGCCAGTCCCGCGCTGGAGAACAGCCTCGGCTTTCTCGTTTGCGATACCGCCCGATATATCAAGCGGGTGCTGTATGCGAGGCTGGCGCCGTACGGAATTCCGGGCAGCTGCTGGTTCGTGCTGCGCGCACTCTGGCAGCGCGACAACGTGTCGCAGCGTGAGCTGAGCGCGATGCTCGGCCTCGCCGAGCCCGCCCTGATGATGAGCCTGCGCAGCATGGAACGATTGGGTCTCGTCTCGCGCAAACGCGACGAGACGGACAAGCGTCGGATCAACATCCTGCTGACGCAGCGAGCCCACGACATGGAAGAGGAACTGCTCGGCGTGGCCGACGAGATCAACCGCGCAATGCTCGCGACGATTTCCGAAAAGGAGCGCTCCGTCATGATGTCTTCGCTGCGCGCCGTCCATGCCGAACTGGCACGCGCCTGCGATGGCGTCCTGCAGCCCATCGACGACGCCGTCACTGACGAGCCGGCTGCCGCAAGCCGCTCCGCGAAGAAGGGGTCTGCCAAATGAACGCGCACGACGCCGTCACCGCCGCGCTGCCGCGCCATCGCCAGCTGTATGCAGGCGGCCGCTGGATCGAGCCGCAAGGCGGCTACCGTGACACCTGGAATCCCGCGACAGGTGACTCGCTGGGCCCCTGTGCCGAAGCCGACGGCGCCGACGTCGACCGCGTCGTGAGGCAGGCGAAGGGCGGATTCGACACCTGGCGCTCGGTGAAGCCCCTCGAGCGCGCGGCGATGATGCGACGGATCGCGCAGGTGCTGCGCGACAACGCGGGCGAGCTGGCCCTCATCGACGCTGCGAACTGCGGCAACCCCGTCAAAGAGATGGCCGGCGATGCGCTGGCGGCCGCTGCGCAGGTCGAATACTTCGCGGGGCTCGTCACCGAGATCAAGGGCGAGACGCTTCCCATGGGTGACGGCGTGGTGAACATGACCGTGCGCGAGCCGTTGGGCGTGTGCGCGCGCATCGTCGCATACAACCACCCGCTGATGTTCGTTGCCGGCAAACTGGCGCCCGTGATCGCAGCGGGCAACACCGCCGTGATGAAGGCGCCCCAACAGGCTCCGCTCTCCACGTACCGGCTGATCGAATTGATCGAGGGGATTCTTCCGCCCGGTGTCCTAAACGTCGTCACGGGGGGTGCGGCGGCCGGGCAGGCGCTGGTGGCGCATCCGCTGGTCCAGCACGTCGCGCTGATCGGCAGTGTCGAGACCGGTCGCGCCATCGCGCGCTCGGCAGCCGACCAACTAAAGAAGGTTTCGCTGGAACTCGGTGGCAAGAACGCGTGTATCGTCTTCCCCGATGCGGACATCGCCGCGGCCATCCGGGGCGGCGTGGGTGGAATGAACTTCGGCTGGTGCGGCCAGTCCTGCGGATCGACCTCGCGGCTCTTTGTGCACGAGTCGGTGTACGACGAGGTCGTCGCCGGTGTTCTGCAGCAGGTCGGTCACTTCCGGCCTGGCCTTCCGACGGACTCCGCCACCACGATGGGCGCCCTGGTCTCAAAGGACCAGCTCGACAAGGTGATGCGGTACATCGACATCGCGCAGACCGAGGGCGCCCGGCTGCTGTACGGCGGCAAGCGTGCCGGCGAAGCGGCGCTTGCGAACGGCTTCTTCGTCGAGCCAACCGTGTTCGATGGAGTCACACCCGAGATGCGCATCGCACGCGAGGAAGTCTTCGGACCGATCCTCTCCATCCTGAAATGGAGCGACACCGACGAGATGCTGCGCCAGGTGAATGCCGTGGACTACGGTCTCACCTGTTCGATCTGGACCACCGATCTCGCGAATGCGCACCGCACCGCCGCGCGGGTGGAAGCCGGCTACATCTGGGTGAACAACGCCAGCCGCCACTTCATCGGCGCGCCGTTCGGGGGCTACAAACAGTCGGGGCTCGGGCGCGAGGAGTCGCTCGAAGAACTGCTGCACTACACGCAGGTGAAGAACATCAACATCACGCTCTCGCCTTGAGCGGCCGCCGTCAGTGCGGCCTCGAAAAGGCCACGTCGAACTTAGATATCTAACATTTTGGAGACCTCTCATGCTCACGCCGCAGGAAAACGACTTGCTATGCCGCGTCGAAGGGGATGCCCCCATGGGCCAGTTGATGCGCAGGCACTGGACTCCGATCTGCCTTCGTGAGGAAGTCGTGGAGCCCGACGGGCCGCCGGTGCGGGCCCGCATCTTTGGCGAAGACCTCGTGGTGTTCCGTGACACCGAAGGCCGTGTCGGCGTCATGGACGAGTACTGCCCGCACCGGCGGGCTTCGCTGGCGCTCGGTCGCAACGAAGACAGTGGTCTGCGCTGCCTGTACCACGGCTGGAAGATGGACGTGCAGGGCAACGTGATCGAGATGGCCTCGGAACCCGCCGCGAGCTGCATGGCCCAGAAGGTCAAGCACAAGGCGTATCCCACGCACGAATGGGCGGGGCTGGTCTGGGCCTACATGGGTCCGCCGGAAACAAAGCCCGAATTCAGTCCACCCGCGTGGGCACCGACCGCGGATGCGCGCGTGAGCATCGCCAAGGCCATCCTCCCCTGCAACTGGGCGCAGGTGCTTGAAGGTGCCATCGACTCGGCGCACAGTTCCAGCCTGCATTCGTCCGACATGGTGCCGGCGCGCGTGGACGGCGCCAAGGCGACCGACAAGACGTGGTTGCGGCCGTCGACGGACAAGGCGCCGCGAATGCAGGTGCAACGCGCCGGCTACGGCTTCCGTTACGCAGCCTTACGCCGGCCGATCACGAACTCCGCGACGCACGAGTACGTGCGCACGACGGTGTTCGTCGCGCCCGCGGCGGCTTTGATTCCACCGAACAACCTCTACAACGTTGCCAACATCAACGTGCCGATGGACGACACCAACACGGTGTTCTACTTTATCGCCTGGGGCCATCCGGCACAGACACCGGAGACCGACACCTGGCGCAAGTTCCTGCGCCAGCAGGTCGGCGTGGATCTCGACGAGCGCTACCGTCCCCTTCGCACCCGCGACAACATGTTCTGGCAGGACCGGCAGGCGATGAAGGCGGGCAACTTCACCGGCATCACGGGCTTTCCCAACCAGGACGTGGCGATGTGGGTCACGATGGGCACCATCGCCGACCGCACCCGAGACCGGCTCGGGGCGAGCGACGTCGCGGTCGTCGAATTCCGCAAGCAGATGCTCGAGGCCGTCCACACCTTCCAGCAAGGCGGACGGGCAATCGGTACCGGCGAGAACGCCATTCCCGCCAGCGTCTGCTCGTTCCAGGCCGTCGTGCCCAAGACGATCGATTGGCGCACCTACGATGCGCGCCACGTCTGGCAGGGAGACGGCGAAGGCCTCGACGCGGGCTATGAAGTCAGGACCTGAGACCATGGCCAAACTCCAACTCTCCGTCGCCATGGGCGACTACGACCGCACTCGCGCCCTCTACGACGGGCGGGTGCAAATCGACGGTGTCGACCCCGTGTACATGCTGCTGAATCCGGAAGAGATGTTCTTCCGCGCGATGCGCAGCCGCGACTTCGACATCGCCGAGCTGTCGTTCTCCAGCTACCTCGTCAAGCATTCACGCGGCGAGTGTCCGTACATCGCGGTTCCGGTCTTCCTGTCCCGGGCATTTCGCCATACGTCGATCTACGTGCGCCGCGACCGCATCCGCAAGCCCGAAGACCTCAAGGGCTCGCGAATCGGCGTGCCCGAGTACCAGCTGACCGCGATCGTCTGGGCACGGGCCCTGCTGGAGGACGAATACGGCGTCAAGCCCAGCGACGTGACCTGGATTCGCGGCGGCATCGACACGCCCGGGCGGCCGGAGAAAATTCGGCTTGAACTTCCCTCGGACGTGCGCTTGGAAAACGCGCCTGAAGGCAAAACCATCACGCAGTTGCTGGACGAAGGCGAGATCGACGCCTTCATCGCGCCGAGGCCGCCCGGCGCACAGGCGCTTCGAAATCCGGACGTGGGCTGGCTCTTCGACGACCCGACCGCCGTGGCGAAGGACTTCTTTCGCCGCACCGGCGTGTTCCCGATCATGCATGTGGTGGGAGTTCGCAAGGAACTCGCGCATCACCATCCCTGGCTGCCCGGGGCGGTGCTGAAGGCCTTTACGCAGGCCAAGCACGCGGCTCTCGAGTTGCTCGGGGACACCTCTGCGACCAAAGTAACGCTGCCCTTCGTGGAGGAGCAGCTGCGGGCCGCGCGCGACCTGATGGGGGAGGACTTCTGGTCGTATGGCGTGGCGCCGAATCAGGCCACGCTGGAATCCTTTGTTCGCCGCCATCATTCGCAAGGCTTGTCGCCGCGCGAGGTGCCCGTCGAGGAAGTGTTCCATCCGTCGACCTACGAGAGCTACAGCATCTGATCGCGCCATGAGAGACACACAGGAATTTCCTCTCGCACTGCGCATTGCGCGCGCGAAGGAGGCGGCCGAGGGAATTCGCAGCTTCGAACTCATCGATCCCGACGAGGCTCCCTTGCCTGCCTTCACTCCCGGCGCACATGTGCGCCTTCGCACGCCGGCCGGCTTCGTTCGCAAGTATTCGCTCTGCAATGATCCCGCCGAGCGACATCGCTACGTGATTGCAGTCAAGCGTGACTCCGCGGGACGTGGAGGCTCGATCAGCTTGGTGGATGGGGCACGCGAAGGCGACCTGCTCTGCGTTTCCGAGCCGGAAAACGCTTTTCGCATGTCGCGCGGCGCGCGAAGCTACCTGTTCATTGCGGGAGGCATAGGGATCACGCCGATCTTGTCGATGATTCGTTCGCTCCAAGACCGTCCCGATGCCGACTGGCGGCTTCTGTATCTGACGCGCTCTGCCGCCACCACTCCGTTCGTCAACGACCTGCGCGACCTCGACGCAGGCGGCCGGGTGCGGATTCATCACGACGAAGGCGACCCCGTGCGAGCACTCGATCTGTGGCCTTGGCTGGAGAAGCCCCGCGCCGACCAGCACATCTACTGCTGCGGTCCGCGACCGCTGATGGAAGCGGTGAAGGACATGAGCGGCCACTGGGCCGCGGGTCGGGTGCACTTCGAGAGCTTTACCGATGGGTCTGTGCCTCGAAAGAACGACCACGCCTTCACCGTCCACCTTGCACGTTCACAAAGGACGGTGACGGTCCCCGTCGGCCGATCCATCCTGGAAGCCTTGCGATCTGCTGGATGCGACGTGGCGGCGTCGTGCGAAAGCGGCACCTGTGGCACCTGCCGGACCTCGCTGCTCGCTGGCGACGTGGACCACCGGGACATGGTCTTGCTGCCGGAGGAGCATGCCTCGCAGATCATGGTCTGTGTTTCCCGCTCCGCAGGCGGCGAGCTCACACTGGACTTATGACCGACGCGCCGCTTCGAATCGGCGTTATCGGACTGGGCCGCGCGTTCAGCCTGATGGTGCCGACTTTTGCGCGCGATCCCCGTGTGAAAATCGTCGCCGGGTTCGATCCGAGGGAAGAGCCGCGGCGGCGGCTTGCGTCCGACTTCGGTGCCGTCGCGTACGAGCGAGCGGAAGTGCTTTGTCGCGATCCCGCTGTCGAGGCGGTATACGTGGCGAGCCCCCACCGCTTCCACGCGGAGCACGTGCAACTCGCTGCTCGGCATGGCAAGCATGTCCTCACGGAAAAGCCGATGGCACTGACCCTAGAGGAGTGCGACGTGATGATCGGCGCTTGCGACGAAGCGCGAGTGGCGCTACTCGTCGGGCATTGCCACAGCTTCGACACGCCTTACCTTCACGCGCGAGCCCTGTTGCGCAGTGGGAAATTTGGTCGGGTCCGTATGATCCACGCGTTCAACTACACCGACTTCCTCTACCGCCCGCGCAGGCCCGAAGAACTTCGCACCGAAGACGGTGGGGGAGTCGTCTTCAGCCAGGCTGCCCATCAGATCGACGTGGTGCGGCTGCTGGCCGGTGGCAATCTCTCGCGCGTGCGCGCCGCGACCGGGCGCTGGGACTCGTCGCGCCCCACCGAAGGGGCCTATACCGCGATGCTATGGTTCGACAATGGTTGCTTTGCCTCCTTGGTGTACAGCGGCTACGCGCACTATGACTCGGACGAGTGGTGCGGCTGGACCGGCGAGATGGGACAACCGAAGAATCCGTCGCGTCACGCATCGGCACGAGCTCGCTTGAGGGCCGTAGGGAGTGCCCACGACGAAGCCACGTTGAAGGCAGACACGACCTACGGAGGCCCGGCGTACTGCGATGCCCGGCTGGAGCCGTCTCCGGTGGGCCATCAGCACTTCGGCCCTGTCGTGGTCAGCTGCGAGCACGCCGATCTGAGGCCCGTGGCCGACGGCGTCTGGATCGACAGTGACGATGGGCGGGAGAAAGTTGCGCTGGCCGCCCCCGCAGTTCCGCGCTCGGAAGTGATCGATGAATTGCTGGCGGCCGTGCGCAATGGAGAGACCCCGATGCACGACGGCGCGTGGGCTCGCGACACGCTAGCAGGCTGCCTGGCACTGCTGAATTCGGCACGTGACGACCTAGACGTGGAGCTGCACCCCTATGCAAGAATTGGTCGTTCCCCCATTGCGTGACCCCCCATGACCAAATTGCAGAATTCAGACGTTGCGGAAGAGAAACATCGGGTTTTGCGCCATTGGCATGAAGCTGTGCCAAACGACCGGATGGCCCATCTAGTCAAGGACGCGACGCGTTGCTTTCTGCGCGCCCTACAAGTCCGGCTGGCAAAGCATAACTTGCAGTTGGGGCACTGGACCTTCCTGCGGATTCTTTGGCAGCGCGACGGCCTCACCAAGCGTGAACTCAGCATCGAGGCGGGACTGATGGAGCCGACCACGTTCATCGCCTTGCGGGCCATGGAGTCGTTAGGTTACGTCACGTTGGAGCGCAAGGCGACAAACAAGAAGAACATCTATGTGTTTCTAACCCCTTTAGGAAGGCAGTTGAAAGACGTTTTGGTACCTCTCGCCGAAGAGGTGAATGCGGTCGCGTTACGCACAGTCTCAAATGCGGACGTAGCGGCAACACGTCGTTGTCTACTAACTGTCATCGAAAACCTGTCCGGCGAAGAAGTGCAGCTTCAGGGTGAAGACGTCTCAGGAAGAGGTGACGGACGAATGGAGTAGGAGTCAGCGTGTACCAGTTTTCTCCCTTGTCGCAAGCGGAGTCCCTTGCGAGGGCGATCGCGCGGAATGTGCGTGACGCCCTCGCGGAGGACATTGGCCCCGAGGATCACACGGGGAACCTAGTGCCCGAATCCAAGATGGCGATCGCACGTGTCGTAGCGAAGCAGGCTGCTGTTATTTGCGGGGCCCCTTGGTTCGACGCCTGCATCCGCGCGCTTGACCCGAGAGCCACGATCGAGTGGCATATCGCCGAAGGGGGGCGGGCGTTCAGCGGGGACTTGGTGTGCACAGTTGCAGGTAAGGCCCGCGCCATCCTTGCGGGTGAGCGGCCCGCCCTAAATTTCCTTCAAACTTTGTCGGGCACGGCCGCTGCCGCGGCCACGTACGTGGCCGCCATCGAGGGTGCTTCCCCGAACCCAAACGGTTGCCGGATCCTCGACACCCGCAAGACGTTGCCGGGCATGCGCCAGGCCCAAAAGTACGCCGTTCGAAGCGGGGGAGGGGCAAACCATCGAATGGGCCTCTGGGACGGCATCCTGGTCAAGGAAAATCATATTGCGGCCTGCGGGGGGATCAAGGAGGCGCTTTTTGCCGCGCGAAACAGCGCGAAGGGGCTGCCGGTCCAGATCGAGGTCGAGAATTTAGACCAGCTTCAAGAGGCCCTTCGGCACGGTGCCACAAGTGTGCTGCTGGACGACTTCTCGCTTGAGGACATGCATCGTGGCTTCAAGCTGACCGATGGACGAGCGCAGCTGGAAGTATCTGGCGGCGTGAGCCTGAAAACGGTACGTGCTATCGCTGCCACCGGCGTAGACCGAATCTCGATCGGTGGGCTCACGAAGAACGTGGACGCGGCCGATCTTTCGATGCGCATCGAATAGTCAGTTGCTTTCCTCTGAGAGAGAGGGCTGAGTCACGGACGTTTCTCACATGGCGAACGTGGAGATCAGTCTGCCCAACTAGCCCGAACTTTGACCGTCTGAAGTAGCCGAAGCCCATGCGTGGCGCGGGTTTCGGCCTTTTTTTGTGTTACTTTTGTAGCCATGTAATTATTTCATAATTAGCTTGAATTGCTTATAGATATCG
>JBOIDH010000004.1:0-17246 GCA_050740495.1 Gammaproteobacteria bacterium
CCCTCGCGGCTTTCCATGATCTGACGCGCATCGAAGGCATCATTCCGGCCCTGGAGTCGTCCCATGCGCTGGCCTTTGCGGCCAAGCTCGCCCCGCGGATGGAGAGCAGCCAAATCATTATCGTGAACCTCTCGGGACGCGGGGATAAAGATATCCACACGGTTGCGACGCGCGCAGGAATCACGCTGTGATTGACAAGGTCTCGGGTGCGCCATGGGCCGTCTGAGCCGATGTTTCGATGCGCTCCGCACCCGCGGCCGCAAAGCCTTAGTGCCCTTTATTACCGCGGGCGATCCGGGACCGGAGCAAACGCTGGTGCTCATGCGGGCGCTGGTCGAGAGTGGCGCCGATATTTTGGAGCTCGGCGTCCCATTTTCCGATCCCATGGCCGACGGTCCGGTCATTCAACGATCGAGCGAACGCGCTCTGCGCCGCGGTGTCACGTTGCGGACGGTGTTGGATCTGGTCCGGGAATTCCGCGCAAGCGACACCCACACGCCGATCGTGTTAATGGGTTATCTCAACCCGATCGAGATCATGGGTTACGAGGTGTTTGCGCGCGAAGCGCGGCGCGCGGGCGCCGATGGTATCCTGACCGTCGACATGCCTCCCGAAGAGGCGCACGATCTGGTTAAAATTCTGGGCGCCCATGAGATCGATCCGGTATTTCTTCTGGCGCCGACCAGCAGCGAGGAACGCGTCGCGCGCATCTGCGGCCTGGCGCGCGGGTTTGTCTATTACGTCTCGCTGAAAGGGGTCACGGGGAGTGATAAACTCGATACCTCGGCGGTCGCCGATAAGTTGCGCCTCATCCGGCGGCATACCGCGTTGCCGATTGGCGTCGGTTTTGGGATCAAGGACCCGGAGAGCGCCGCGCGGATCGCACTGATCAGTGATGCAGTGGTCGTGGGCAGCGCCTTGGTTTCCCGCATCGAGGCGCTCGGGAACGGCCCGAACCTCGAACGGGACGTGCGCGCCTTCATGCAAGAGCTGCGCGCGGCCACGGATGGAATGGGGCCGGGGCGTGTGCGGGAGAGTCTATGACGAGATTGGAATGAGATATGGACTGGTTTAAGAAGCTGCTTCCATCGCGTATTCGTACCAACGGAACCACTAAACGCGTCGTTCCCGAGGGTCTATGGACCAGTTGTCCGGGCTGCAAGGGGGTACTCTATCGCGCCGAGCTCGAACGCAATTTCAACGTGTGTCTAAAGTGCAGCCATCATCTGCGCGTGGGCGCCAGGCAGCGGCTCGATTGGTTCCTGGATGCGGAACCCCGCGTTGAAATCGGTAGGGAGATTGAGCCCATCGATTTTCTCCGCTTCAAGGACACCAAGCGTTATAAAGACCGCCTGAGTCAAGCGCAAAAAGCCACCGATGAGCTCGATGCGCTGGTGGTATTCATGGGGCGGGTGCAATCGAGAACCATCGTTGCCGGCGCATTTGAGTTCGAGTTTATGGGCGGATCGATGGGATCGGTGGTCGGGGAGCGTTTCGTGCGCGGGGTCAATGCCGCCATCGAGCATGACGCGCCCTTGGTGTGTTTTTCCGCGAGCGGCGGGGCCAGAATGCAAGAGGCGCTGGTGTCACTCATGCAGATGGCCAAAACCAGCGCCGCGCTCGCCGCGCTCAGCGCGCGCGGACTCCCGTACATTTCGGTGCTGACCAATCCCACGATGGGCGGGGTATCGGCAAGCCTCGCGATGCTCGGTGATATCAATATCGCTGAACCCGACGCGCTGATCGGCTTTGCCGGGCCGCGGGTGATCGAGCAGACCGTGCGTCAAACCTTGCCGGAGGGCTTCCAGCGCAGTGAATTCCTGCTGCAACATGGCGCGGTCGATATGATCGTCGATCGCAGAGAGATGCGCGAGCAGATAACGTCCTTGCTATCGCTTATCACCCATCAGCCCGCGCTCTAAGGCGTGTTGACGCTTCCGGCGCCTGTATCGAGCAGCACCGGGACAGCCAATGTCCGCGCGCCTAAGGGTCTCACATGACGCAACCCATCCTCACGGCATTGCCCCCGCGCTTTCAGACCTTGGCCGCTTGGCTTGCCTGGCAAGAAGGATTGCATGTGCGCGAAATCGACCTCGGCCTCGACCGTGTCCGGGGCGTATTCGAACGCCTCGGCCTGCAACCCCCGCACTATTGCGTCATCAGCGTCGGGGGCACCAACGGCAAGGGTTCGAGCGTAGCCATGCTGGATGCCATCCTCAGAGCGGCGGGGTACCGGACGGCGACCTATACCTCGCCGCATTTAATGCGTTACAACGAGCGCATCCACATCGGCGGGGCTGCGGTATCCGATGCGCAACTGTGCGCGGCCTTTCAACGCGTCGATGACGCTCGGGAGGGCGTCTCGCTCACCTATTTCGAGTTCGGTACCTTGGCGGCCCTCGATATCTTCGCGCGCGCGGAGCTGGATGTCGCCGTCCTCGAAGTCGGGCTCGGAGGCCGCTTGGACGCTGTTAATCTCGTCGCCGCGGATGCCGCGCTGATCGCGGCGATCGGGATCGACCACGTCGAATGGCTGGGACCGGATCGCGAGGCGATAGCCCGCGAGAAGGCCGGGATCTTTCGCCCCGGCCGGGCAGCGATTTGCTCGGACCGCGAGGCGCCCGGTACACTAGCCGGCTACGCGGATCGGATCGGCGCTCCGCTACATCAGCTCGGACGGGAATATGAATTCGAGATCCAAAACCCTGGCTGGGAATGGCGGTCCCGATCGCGAACGATACACGCCTTGCCCTGGCCGTCCTTGCGTGGCGACTACCAGGTTCAGAACGCGGCAGGCGTGTTGATGGCGTTGGAAGTGCTCTCCGCACGCATCCCCGTGACGGTGGACGCGATGCGCCAAGGCTTGTCCCAAGTCCGGTTGGCGGGCCGGTTTCAAGTCATTCCGGGGCCGCTGGAGTACGTCTTGGATGTCGCCCACAACCCGCAGGCGGCGGGAGTGCTTGGGGCGACCTTAAGACGGCTCCCGGGCAAAGGTGAAACCCATGCGATCATCGGCATGCTGAAGGACAAGGATAGCGCGGGGGTCTTCGCAGAGCTTGCGGATCTAGTCGAGCATTGGCACTTAGTGCGGTTGCCAGGGGTACGCGGTTCGAGTGGGCGGCGACTGGCACTCGCATTGAATCCATTCGCGGCCGCGAACCGCATCGCAGTCTACGAGGATATCGACGCGGCTTTCGCCGCGGTGAACGGCTGCGCCAAGCCGGGCGATCGCGTCTTGGTGACCGGCTCGTTTTTGACCGTAGCCGGGGTGATGCGGCTCCTCAATGCAGGCGGTGTCATCGAACATCGCCAAGATTATCACTTAAATTCCTGATATGTGCGGTGTTCTATCCGGCAGGCTGCTAAAATCATTGGGGCATGGCGATGGAGCATAAGCTCAAACAGCGACTGATCGGCGCCGCGACGCTCATCACGGCTGGCGTGATATTTATTCCCATGCTGCTCGATGATACGGATGCGCCGACCGTTATCATCGAAGATCTTTCCCTACCACCGAGGCCAAAGGATATTGATGATTCCGGAGTGCAGCCCTTGGACGAAGAGAAGCTGCTCATCCCGCCGACGGTGAACCTTCCGCCGGCTGCTGAAGCCGCGGACAGTCCGGGAGCGGAGACACCCGCGATAAGCCGCGCTGGCGGACGGGAGGCCGGCGCCGCCCGAGCGGTGACCGCCGATCCGCCTAAGCCTAGGTCCAAGCCGAAGGATACGCCTGCCGCGGACAAGGTAGTGGAAAGCACCGGCGGATCGCCCCCCTCGGCCCGCCGACCGCCGGGTGCCGTGGCGGCGGCTCCGCCCGCACCCGACAACCAGCGACTCGGTGTCACGGCTTGGGCGATTCAACTCGGGAGCTTTTCGAGCGAGGAAAACGCCAAGTTGCTGGAACAACGGCTCAAGAATCAAGGATTCAAGGCTTTCGTGGAAAAGCTTTACATGCACCCCGGGACGGTATTCCGCGTGCGCGTCGGACCGGAGCTGGACGAAGCCAAGGCTAAGCAATTGCAAGCGCGCTTGGAAAAGGAAATCAGTTTGAAAGGGATCTTGGTGCGTTATCCCTAAAAGCGTCCGTCTCGGCTGAAATCAGGCACGAATAATTTCTCTACGAAACCTTGATAGGATCACGCGCTCGACGCCAATGGTCGGCATTTGGAACCATCGCTGTATGCAGGATGGGAGACGTGACCCCTAAGGCCCTGGCAAAGCATCCACGGCGGCGGCGAGATCAGCGTAAACGTCGATCTCGCCCAAGGCTTGACAGGAAGCGAGCGTCGTCCGCCCGCGGCCGGTTTTCACCAGGATGGGCCGCGCACCCGCCGCGCGCGCGGCTTCGAGATCCCGCAGCCGGTCTCCCACCGCGGGGGCGTTCTTTAGGCTCACATGGAGCCGGGCCGCCAGGTCCGTGAACAGGCCGGGTCGAGGTTTGCGGCACAGGCAGTTCTGCACGGCTGCGTGAGGGCAAAAGAATATCGCCTCGATTCTGCCGCCCACCTCCGCCAGGCGCTGGATCATCTTTTGGTTGATCAGGTGCAGTGTGCGGACATCGATGATCCCGCGCGCGATCGCCGATTGATTCGATAGCACTACCACCCGGTAGCCGGCGGCGTTCGCGCGGGCGATGGCCTCGAGACTGCGCGGGATAGGGATCCATTCGTCGGGGGATTTGATGAAGCTGTCCGACTCTTCATTGATGACCCCGTCGCGGTCGAGAATTAAGATGCGCATGGGTAGGCAAACCTCATCCGGGCAGTCGCGAGATATCCGCTACTTCAAGAAACAAGAGGTTGAGCTGCTGCAACAATGCCAAGCGGTTAGTGCGGAGTCCCGTGTCTTCGCAGAGAACCAAGACGTGGTCAAAGAAGGTGTCAATCGGGGCGCGTAAATCGGCCAAGGTTTTCAACGCGCCCGTGTAGTCGTGGTTACGAAACTTCGATTCGACCGCGGGGGTAATGGCTTGCACGGCCTTCGCAAGCCCAATCTCGGCCGGGTGAGAGAGCAGATGCTCGTCCACGGGTCCTTGCATGGCGTTCTGGGCTTGTTTCAAAAGGTTATTGATTCGTTTGTTGGCGGCCGCCAGAGCGGCGGCTTCCGGCAACCGTTGGAACGAGCTGACGGCGCGGACCCGCCGGCCGAGATCGTAAGGACAGGTCGGGCGCCGCGCGAGCACCGCCTCGAACACCTCCGGGCTGACACTGTCACCGATGAGGTAGCCGCGCAGGCGCTCCATCATGAAATCGAATACGCGCGCGACCACGGTCTCGGCGTCGATGCGGCCGGCATAGTTGCGCACGGCGTGGGTCAGCAGCTCTTCGGCGTCCAAGGTCAGCTCGCGTTCCATCATGATCCGCAGGCTGCCAAGCGCGGCCCGGCGCAAGGCAAACGGATCGCGATCTCCGCTCGGGGCTAAGCCGATGCCGAATATGCCGGCGAGCGTGTCGAGCTTGTCGGCCAGCGCCAGGGCCTGGCCGGTCTTAGTCTGCGGCAACTGATCGCCCGCATGGCGCGGCAGGTACTGCTCGACGAGCGCCACGGCGACTTCCTCGGGTTCGCCGTCGTGCGCGGCGTAGTAGCGGCCCATCACGCCCTGAAGCTCGGGAAACTCGCCGACGAGATCGGTCAGAAGATCGCATTTCGCCAATTGACCCGCGCGCTCGGCGAGCGCCGGATCGCCGCCGGTACTGGCGGCGATGTGCGCCGCCAGCGCGGCCAGGCGTTCGGTTTTGTCGAATACCGTTCCGAGCTTTTCCTGATACACCACCCCTTTGAGCCGTTCGCGCCGGGCGTGCAGGGGTGTGCGCCGGTCCTGCCGCCAGAAGAACGCCGCATCGGCCAGGCGCGGATTGACTACCCGCTCGTTTCCGCGCCGTACGGTCTCTGGATCCAGGCTCTCGATGTTGCTGATGGCGACGAAATGAGGCAGCAGCCGCCCTTGATCGTCAATGAGATGGAAGTATTTTTGCTGACCCTTTAAGGTCGCGATCAACAACTCGGCGGGGAGCTCCAGATAGCGCCTGTCGAAGTCGCCTACCACGGCCACCGGCCATTCGGTCAAGGCCGTGACCTCGGCGAGCAGGTCCGGATCGATCACCGCGGTCGCGCCGATCGCTTGGGCGGCCGCGTCCACCAGGCCTTGGATCGTAGCGCGCCGGCGCGCGAAGTCCGCCAGCACGCGCCCGCTGGTTTCCAGAATCA
Source organism: Gammaproteobacteria bacterium (assembly GCA_050740495.1). Taxonomy (GTDB): domain Bacteria; phylum Pseudomonadota; class Gammaproteobacteria; order JACCXJ01; family JACCXJ01; genus USCg-Taylor. The sequence continues at coordinate 6,208 of JBOIDH010000004.1, forward strand.
ATGGATAGGCCGAGGGTTCGACCAGCAGGATCGGGTCGGGATGATGAAATCGATGGCCGCGCGTGGCGTGTCCCGCTTTGACCCCGAGCAATTCGGCGGCGAGCGTTTCCGGGCCGAAAAGCAACACGGCCCAGTGCACGGGCCGCACGAATTCTTCGCTCCCGGTCCCCCAGCGCATGCGCTTTGGGATCGGGAGTTGTGCTAAGGCCGCACGCACGATGCCGGGGATCAGAAGCTTGGTCTGTAGGCCGCGGAGGGTGGAACGATACGCGAGCCAGTTGCCTTGGTCGGTCGCGAGGTGCTCAAGAGCTTCAATCGCGACGCCGCACGACTTCGCGAACCCGAGTGCGGCCGGCGTGGGCCTGTGGTCGGCATCGAAGGCCGCGCTGAGCGCCGGTCCGCGCTTCAGAACCTCCCGATCGGGTTGGGTTTCCGACACGTCCGTGATCAGCGCGGCCAAGCGGCGCGGGGTCGCGAAACTCGCGACCTCGCCGTAGCCGAGTTGCGCCATTTCGAAGCCCGCCGCGATGCTTTGCCCGAGCGCCGCGGAAAGTTGCTCGAGGGCCCGGGGCGGTAACTCCTCGGTTCCGATCTCTACCAGCAGATCACGCTTAGCGGTCATCGCCGATCAATGCACCGGCGCTGACGCAGGCAGCGCTTGCCCGGCGATTAAAGGAAACCCGAGCGCGCTCCGGCTGTCGAGATAGGCGCCTGCCACGGCCCGCGCGAGCGCTCGTACGCGCAGGATATAGCGTTGGCGCTCGGTCACGGAGATGGCTCGGCGCGCATCGAGCAGATTGAACATGTGTGACGCCTTGAGAACCATCTCGTAGGCGGGTAGCGGGAGCGCGTGATCGAGCAAGCGCAGGCACTCCGATTCGCAGGTGGCGAAGCCGTGGGTGAGTGAGGGAGCGTCGGCGTGCTCGAAGTTATAGGCCGACATCTGCACCTCGTTTTGGTGGTGAACCTGCCCGTAGGTGATGCTGCCCTCGGGTCCCCTCGCCCAGAGGAGATCGTAGACGCTATCCACATTCTGCAAGACCATGCCGATGCGCTCCAGGCCATAGGTGATCTCCCCCGGCACCGGCCGGCAATCGAGTCCGCCGACTTGTTGAAAGTAGGTGAATTGGCTGATCTCCATGCCGTTCAAACGCACCTCCCAGCCGAGGCCCCACGCGCCCAAGGTCGGCGATTCCCAATTGTCCTCGACAAAGCGAATATCGTGTACCAAGGGGTCGATGCCGAGCGCCCGCAGGGAATCGAGATAAAGATCCTGAATGTCGAGCGGCGAGGGCTTGAGCGTGACCTGGAATTGGTAATAATGCTGCAAGCGGTTGGGGTTGTCCCCGTAACGTCCGTCCGTGGGCCGGCGGGAGGCCTGGACGTAGGCTGCGCGCCAGGGCTCGGGGCCGATGGCGCGCAAAAACGTCGCCGGATGAAACGTCCCGGCGCCGACCTCAAGATCGTAGGATTGCAGGATCACGCAGCCCTTCTCCGCCCAGAAGCTCTGTAACGCAAAGATGAGTCCTTGAAAAGTGTGCATGCGCGTGCGGGTTGAACGTAATGCCTGATTTCCGTACTTAGGCGACCAGTATAACGTGGCGAACGCACAGGCAAAATCGTTTGGCATGGTGGCCTGGAAGACTGGGTACCAAGGGCCGATCCGATCGGCTACCGGCAAGATGGGCGGGAGGATTCTCACTCAGCCAATGTTATACAGAATGACTTCGACAAATCTGCAAGTCCCTTCGGCGAGGGCTATGCGGAACTTATGGGGTGGTGAGGTCTGTACTCCACTCGTCTACACCACTCGGGGTCAGGCCTTTAAATATCAGTTATTTGTATCGTTCACAATCTTGCTGACCGTCGTGTAGTGCAAGCCCTGGTAGCGGGCGATGGCGCTCAAGGTATAGGCGTATTGGAGATGGGCCTGGCGGATACGCTGGTTGCGTTGCGATTTTCTGGGACTCTCATCCTTCCTGAAGAGCGTCTCCAGGCTGGGCCGATCGAGCAGGCGCTGGGCCCGGGGGATGTCCTTGAGCCGGCGCCGGCCCGCGAGATAGGGCTTGAGGCTCTCGACAAAGCCTGGCCCCCCCAGCAGGACCTGGCCTCGCAGATGCTCCCAGGGGGCGGAAAGGCCGAGCCCGCTGCGTATAAACTCCGTATAGCGCCGGCGGGCAACGCTCGCGGTTTTGGCAAACTGGCCGAGGACCCAGTCCACGGTTAAGCAAGGGGGCTTGGGATCGAGCCCGGCGGTAGCCCGCAGGGACGACCAAGGGTAGTTGAGCGGGTCCTTGACCATCTTGGCCCGCACTGGGTTGAGCACCACGTAGCGGCATAGCTCCAGAAGGTAGCTGTCGCGATCAACCAAGATCGCCTTGAAGCGGCCCTGGAACAGGTGGCCCACCCGAGCACGGCGACGATTGAAGCGCTGGGTATAGACTCCGTTGAGCTGGCGCATGCCCTGCGACAGGTTGGCCTCGGGGGTTTCGACCAACAGGTGGTAGTGATTGCTCATCAGACAGTAGGCATGACAGAGCCAGTTGAAGCGCTTGATGACCGAAGCCATCACGCTTAAGAACACCCGCCGATCGTCATCGTCGAGGACGATCGGCTCCCGGGCATTGCCGCGGGAGCTCAGGTGGTAGAGGGCGCCAGGAAATTCCAGCCGGAGTGGACGGGCCATGCGATCAGCATAGGCTAGAATAATGATATGTCAAGACCTGACCCCTTCCACTTTCCGACTAACAACAGCAAGCCAAGGCTGTGCAGCGCAAGGTAGTCCCTGCGGTCGATAGTAATGTTTTATGATCTCGAAACCGGCCGATTCCAGCAGTAGCTGATAGGGAGCAAGTTCAAGGTAAGTGCCGTAGCGATCTCCCTGCCATCCCTCGCTGTTTCCTCTGGGATTTGACGAAAAAAGTACTCCTTGTGGTTTTAGTGCGGACCTTAGCTGTTTTAGGACCCTGATCATTTCCTGTGAAGGAACATGAAAGAGAGAAGCATTTGCAAAAATACCGTCGACAAACTGCTCCGGTAAATCTAGTTTAAGGAAATCCTGCTGGAGCACCGGAAGACCGGTCAGTGATCTCGCCATCTCACAAAATTCGTAGCTTCCATCTAAGCCGATTGCATGATGTCCCTCTTTCTTAAAATAGAGAAGATCGCGGCCCGGACCACATCCCAGATCCAATAGCGATAGACCTTTTTGCTTGGGAAGAGCCGATAATAATGCCTCACAATTTTGCGTCACATCGTGATCTTTCGTCCCGTGCCAAAAACTATTGGCATTTGCGTTGTAATGTTCAATCGTAGCGGAGCTGATATTTTCTAACTCATTGGGCGTACCCATGGCAATATCGCCTTACCGAATAAAAATCTTTCATTCCATGAAAGATATTCAGAAACTGGACTGGGGTCAAATTACCCCCCTTAATTTTCCTTTTTCAGATTACGAGTACCTACTGGCGCTTGAAACGAGCCAGAGTGTTGGGATTGACGCGGGCTGGATACCTCACTATCTCACTGTATGGCAGGGAGTCGAGCTTGTGGGAGCAAGCTTCGTATATCTGAAAACTAATAGTTATGGAGAATACATTTTCGACTGGGAATGGGCAGATGCCTATCATCGGTACGCGCTGCCTTACTATCCAAAGCTGGTCTCTGCCATACCGTTTACTCCTGCTACGGGTGCCAAGATCCTGTTACACCCGAGTGCGGATAGAGAAGCTGTCTCGCGCGCGCTAGTTTCTGCAATGCTGGCATTGGCTGAAGAGAAAGGATGTCATTCCGTGCATTGTCTTTTCCTCCCGCCGGAGGAAGTCCCTCATTTCTCTGAAAGAGGTTTTTTAATAAGGCATAGCTTCCAATACCACTGGTTTAATAGAGAGTATCGTGACTTTTCCGAGTTTCTGGACCACCTTAAGACAAAACGAAAAAAACAGATCGTACGGGAACGAGAACAGTTAATAGCACGAGGGCTTGAGATCGCAGTGCTTACGGGTGAGGCTATTCTTCCTAGGCATGCCGGCACCATGTACCGGTTCTATCTTTCGACGATAGATAAAATGGGCGGTTATCCCTATCTCACGTCTCGCTTTTTCGATACGGTGATGGCAACGATGAAAGATCGACTGGTCCTTATTTTGGCCTACGACCGGGGAACGGAAATAGCAGGCACAATCAATTATCGAAAAGGGGATCATCTTTACGGCCGCTATTGGGGCGCCGATGAAGACGTGAGGCACTTACATTTCGAGCTTTGCTATTACCAGTCCATCGACTATGCGATACGCAATAAAATTACACTCTTTGAAGCCGGGGCTCAAGGGGAACATAAGTTCCCGCGCGGCTTTCTCCCGGAACTTAACTACAGTGCGCATTGGATTTTTCATGCGCGCTTTCGAACTGCCATTGCCCAGTTCATCAATGAGGAAAAAGCTCTAATAGGCCGACTCATTGACGATAAGCTAAGCAGCTCTCCTTACCATCAACAAATTCAGGGCTCAGGTCGTGTATCAACGGTTTGATCATTTGCGAGCAACGCGGCTTACCGTTCTGTAATGCTTACCGAAGAATCTGCCGATCTCGGCCAGCGAAATAGCGGGGCTTGGACGAAGGGACGCTCCCTAGCATGTATGGGAGCACTCTATTAAGCGCCTTCGTACTTCGCATCCGCTGGCGCCTCACCCGGCTTTTCATCCTCGAATACGGCATCGACGAAGCAGCGCAGGCGTCCCCGGGCGAGGCGCGTATCGACCTCGCAACCGGGCGCGATCCGTGCGGCGTCGCGAACGATCTCACCTCCGGGCGGCCGGGTGACGATGGCATAACCGCGTTCGAGGGTTGCGAGCGGGCTCACTGCTTGCAACGCGCGGCTTAAATTTCCGAGTTGCCCGGCCGTCTTTGCCAGCGACTGATCGATCCCGTGTCGCAGCCGCCTAACATAGTGATCACACTCGCTCAGGCGGAGCGTGATTAACGCCGACGGCGCCAGGCTCCAAAGCCTGGCCGATAAGGTTTCGATCCGCGTGTGCTTGACCGCTATAGCGCGGCGCGCGGCGCGCTCCAATCGCAATGATAGCTCATCGGCGCGCTGGGCGAGATCCAGCACCCGCCGGCCGGGATGGACGAGGCGTTTTTGCAGGTGCTCCAGTAGCATCCGCACGCGTGCAAACGATCCGCGGAACAGATGCGCTAGCCGCCGTTCCAGAATCGCGAGCTGCTCGTCGATTTGGCGCCGGTCTGGGCTCACGAGCTCGGCGCTCGCCGAGGGCGTCGGGGCGCGGCGGTCGGCGACCAGATCGGCGATGGTAAAATCGATCTCGTGGCCGATCCCGGTCACGACCGGAAGCTTACAGGCGTAGATGGCCCGCGCGACCGCCTCTTCGTTGAACGCAAAGAGGTCCTCCAGGGATCCGCCGCCGCGCGCCACGATCAACACGTCGCACTCGGCGCGCCCATCGGCCAGCGCGATCATCCGGCCGATCGCCTCGGCGGCGCCTGCTCCCTGCACCGGTACGGGATATATCACGATCGGGATCGATGCGAAGCGCCGTCCCAAGACGCTCAGAATGTCGCGGATCGCGGCTCCGGTGGGCGAGGTCACGACGCCGATCGAACGCGGCAGCGCCGGAATCGGGATTTTATGCGTCTCGCTGAACAGCCCCTCGGCCGCGAGCCTTTGTTTAAGCGCTTCGAACGCCAAGCGCAAGCGGCCTTCGCCCGCAGGCTCAAGGTGTTCGACGATAAGCTGGAACTCCCCCCGGCCTTCATACAGGCTCACCTGAGCGTAGGCGATGACCTGCATTCCGTTCTGCGGATTGAAATTGACGAGTAAGTTCCGCGACCGGAACATAGCGCAGCGGACCTGACACCGCGCATCCTTCAGCGAGAAGTAAAGGTGCCCCGAGGCCGGGCGGGCGAGGTTCGACACCTCGCCTTCGATCCATAGCGGTGGAAAATTTCCTTCGAGAAGGGTACGCGCCTCGCGATTTAGGCGCGTGATGCTATAAATGTCGTCCATGGGCGATGCGGCGAGGATAGGTTCTGATATCATCGGACCGGCGGCGGCGATGGTTGGACTAGGCGTTTACCCACGGTGCACCGCCCCTTTATAATGCAAGAAGGAAATCATTACTACGGCCATAAATCATGCGTCTTGCGGCGGAAGCCCTGACTTTCGATGACGTTCTGCTGGTCCCAGCCTATTCCCAGGTTCTGCCTCGGAACGTCAGCGTGGAGACGCGGCTTACCCGCGAGATCCGTCTCAGCATACCGATTATTTCGGCGGCCATGGACACGGTCACCGATGCGCGGCTCGCGATCGCGTTGGCCCAGCAGGGGGGCATCGGTGTTATTCATAAAAACCTCAGCGCCGAGCGGCAAGCGGGCGAGGTGCGGTTGGTCAAGAAATATGAAAGCGGGGTCGTCAAGGATCCGATTACGGTGTCGCCGGAAACCAGTATCGGTGAGGTATTGAGCTTGACCCGCGCTCACAAAATTTCCGGCGTGCCGGTGGTCGATGGGGAAGCACTGGTCGGGATCGTGACGGGCCGTGATCTCCGCTTCGAAACCCGCTTCGAAAACCCGGTGCGAAGCATTATGACCCCGAGAGACCGGCTGGTGACGGCGGGGGAAGGGGCTACGCGTGAGGATGTGATCGCCCTGCTACACGAACATCGCATCGAAAAGGTGTTGGTCGTCAACGATCGGTTTCAATTGCGGGGTCTGATCACCGTCAAGGATATTCAGAAATCGCAAGAGTTTCCGGACGCCTGCAAGGACCAACACCAGCGCCTGCGTGTCGGAGCGGCCGTGGGCGCCGGCCCCGGCGCCCATGAGCGGGTCGAAGCCTTGGTGCATGCGGGCGTCGATGTGATCGTGGTCGATACCGCCCACGGCCATTCCCGCAGGGTCCTGGAGACGGTACGGTGGGTGAAGAAAAACTACGCCGCGACCCAGGTCATCGCGGGCAACATTGCGACCGGGGAAGCCGCCAAGGCATTGGCTGAGGCCGGTGTCGATGGGGTCAAGGTCGGGATCGGGCCCGGGTCGATCTGTACCACCCGGATCGTGACCGGTGTCGGCGTACCGCAAATCACCGCGGTGTCGGAGGTGACCGCCGCCATTCAGAATTCCGGGGTGCCGATCATATCCGATGGCGGGGTCCGTTACTCCGGTGACATCGCGAAGGCGATCGCGGCCGGTGCCCATGCGGTGATGATCGGCGGTCTATTCGCCGGCACCGAGGAGGCGCCCGGGGAGGTTGAGCTGTATCAAGGGCGTTCCTATAAGACCTATCGCGGCATGGGATCGCTCGGCGCCATGGCCCAGCCGCATGGTTCCTCGGATCGTTATTTTCAAGACACCGACGACATCGAGAAAATGGTGCCCGAGGGGATCGAAGGCCGTGTACCGTATAAAGGGAGCGTGACCGCGATCGTCTACCAACTGCTCGGGGGTATTCGCGCCGCCATGGGCTATACCGGTTGCGCGACCGTGGAAGAACTGCGCACCCAATCGAAGTTCGTGCGCGTCACCTACGCTGGGATCCGGGAGAGTCACGTACACGATGTGGCGATCACCAAGGAAGCGCCGAATTACCGCATCGAATAGAGCCCGCATCCGGCGACGAGCTCTTAGAGAATCGCCGTGCCTAGATTCTCACACATCCAATGTCGTACAGAACCACTTCGACAGTTCCTGGAGTCCCTTCTCCCTCAGGGAGAGAGCCAGGGCCAGGGAGGCCCTGCTTGGCGCGCCGAGGACGCAAGGTTAGGATGAGGGGAATAAAATCAAACACATGCGTCGATTATTCTGATCCCCTCACCCCAACCCTCTCCCTGTGGGAGAGGGAGACAAGACGGTGCCTCTCCCGGAGGGACAGGGAACTTGAAGAGGTACCTCGAATTTCAAAAATGTTTGGCTAGTTTTCATATCGAACCCTCCTGGAAGACGGGTACGCCATGGCAGATATCTATCGCGATCGCATCCTCATCCTCGATTTCGGCTCTCAATATACCCAGCTCATCGCCCGGCGCATACGCGACGCCGGCGTCTACTGTGAGATCCATCCCTACGATCTCGCCGACGATCGGATCCGGAGCTTTGAGCCGCGCGGCATCGTACTCTCGGGCGGCCCGGAATCGGTCACCCTGGCGCCGGGGATCGCGGCGCCCGCGCCGGTCTTTGCGCTCGGTGTGCCGGTGCTCGGTATCTGTTATGGGATGCAGACGATGGCGGCGCAGCTCGGCGGCGCGGTCGAATCCTCGCGCGTTCGGGAGTTCGGTTTCGCCCAGGTTTCGATCTCCGGCCATTCTCGCCTGCTCAAGGATATCGAGGATCACCTGAGCCCGGATGGCCACGGGGTACTGGATGTGTGGATGAGCCACGGCGATCGCGTGACCGAGCTACCGTCCGGATTTGTCCGCATCGCCGCAAGCGAGGGGGCGCCGATCGCCGGCATGGCCGATGAGGCGCGCCGGTATTATGGTCTGCAGTTCCATCCCGAGGTCACGCACACGCGCCAAGGGCAACGCATCCTCGCCCGGTTTATCCATGAGATCTGCGGCTGCGGCAGCTCTTGGACCACGGCGAGCATCATCGCGGACAGCATGGCGCGCCTGCGCGAGCGGGTCGGGCAGGATCGGGTCCTGCTGGCGCTCTCCGGGGGGGTCGATTCCTCGGTCGTCGCCGCGCTCTTGCAGCGCGCGATCGGTGATCAATTGACCTGCGTCTTCGTCGATAACGGCTTGCTGAGACTGAACGAAGCCGATCAAGTCATGGCGACGTTTACGCGCCACCTTCACCTCCAAGTGCTGCGCGTAAACGCCGCCGATCGCTTCCTCAATGCCTTAGCGGGCCTGTACGATCCCGAAGAGAAACGTAAAGCGGTCGGACGGGAATTCATCCAGGTATTCGAGGAAGCGGCGCGGACATTTCCCAACGTAGTCTGGCTGGCCCAGGGCACCATTTATCCCGATGTCATCGAATCGGCGCATGCGGCGACCGGCAAGGCCCACGTCATCAAATCCCACCATAATGTGGGCGGCCTGCCGGAACGCATGCGGCTGAAGCTAATCGAACCCTTGCGAGAGCTATTCAAGGACGAGGTGCGCAAGATCGGTGTCGATCTCGGCCTGCCCTACGACATGGTCTACCGCCACCCGTTCCCCGGCCCGGGGCTCGCGGTCAGGATTCTAGGGGAAGTCACCGCGGCGCGCGCCGAGACCTTGCGCCGGGCGGATATAATTTTTATCGACGAGCTTCGCCGCCAGGAGCTATACGAGAAAGTCAGCCAGGCGTTCGCGGTGTTGTTGCCGGTCAACTCGGTGGGGGTCACCGGCGATGCGCGCCACTACGCGCCGGTCGTCGCCTTGCGAGCCGTCGAGACCTTGGATTTCATGACCGCCCGTTGGGCGCCGCTCGCGCACGAATTTTTGGATCACGTGGCGCGGCGAATTCTCAACGAGGTCCCCGGCGTCTCAAGGGTGGTGTATGACATCTCCGGCAAACCACCGGCGACCATCGAGTGGGAATGAACGGCGAGGAAGCGGCGGTGCGGGCAGGGCACCTAACGGTAGCCGATAATGAGCGCTGGATGCGGCAGGCGCTCGCTCTCGCCCGCCGTGCCGAGGAACAGGGCGAAGTCCCCGTCGGCGCCGTCGTGGTGCTGAATGATGAGATCATTGGGGAAGGGTGGAACCAACCGATCGGCCGCAACGATCCCACCGCCCATGCCGAGATCATAGCCCTGCGGCGTGCGGCGGAGCGGATCGGAAATTACCGCCTGCCCGGTTGCTCTTTGATCGTAACCTTGGAGCCTTGCGTCATGTGCGCGGGTGCCAGCGTGCATGCCCGGATCGCGCGGGTCGCCTACGGAGCGCGTGATCACAAGGCGGGGGCCGCGGGCAGCGTCTTCGAGATCCTAGGCAGCGCCCGCTTCAATCACTACGTGGAAGTGCGGGGCGGGATCCTCGAGGCCGAATGTTGTGGTTTGCTTAGACGATTTTTTGAGCGACGTCGCACTGAGAGTTTGTGAAAAAACCTACTGCGCTCGGTATCCCGGTGCGGCGGCTAGCGCTCGAGCTCGGGCGGCGTTTGCGGCATCGAGGCTACACCTTGGCCACCGCCGAGTCCTGCACCGGAGGTTATGTCGCCCAGGTGGTGACCTCGATCGCGGGCAGCTCGACGTGGTTCGAGCGCGGTTTCGTGACCTATTCGAATACGGCCAAGCAGGAGATGTTGGGCGTCAAAGCCGAGACGCTAGCACGCTTCGGCGCCGTGAGCGCGGAGGCCGCCATCGAGATGGCCAAGGGCGTGCTCATGCATAGCCGAAGTGATATAAGCGTTGCCATTACCGGGATCGCGGGGCCGGAGGGCGGCTCCGAGGACAAACCGGTCGGGACCGTATGGTTCGCCTGGGCCGGCGGTGGCCGCCCGCCGGCCGCGGTGTGCGAGCATTTCGAAGGCCACCGGGGCAGCGTGCGTCGGCAGGCCGTCGAGACGGCGTTACGCGGTCTCATCGAGCGTCTGCAATGAGCTTGAGAAGAAATCTGCTGCGCTCGGGATCTCGCGTTCCGGCGGTGCTCGAAATCCTCATGTATTTCAATATACACTGCGGTTGCTCGTCCCGTCCTTGGGACTCGCCCCTGCGGGGCTTGCGCGCCGTTTCGCTCCCGGCGAAACGGTCCTGCGCTCCGGCGGAAAGCCAGGGCCAGGGAATGGCACTGTTTGGCGCGCCGATGATGCAACGCGATCTCTCTTCGCTCGCGACGATTTTTTCACGAGCTCAATGAATGCCGAAGCAGAGAAGTCGCGCCTTCCTCGGATTGATGCGCCTACTCAACGCTTGTTCTTTGCCTTGTGGCCGAGTGAGGAGGCGCGCTCAAGCCTGGCCGAGGTGACGGCCTCGTTACACGTACGCCGCGCCAAACCCGTGCCTGCGGAAAACCTCCATATCACGCTCCTCTTCTTAGGCTCTGTTACGGCGCAAACACGGACCTGTGCCGAGGCGATAGCCGAGGGGATCGCGGGAC
>JBOIDH010000005.1:0-17246 GCA_050740495.1 Gammaproteobacteria bacterium
AAGCGCCTGAACCCGGCCTGGAACGTCGTCGGGCGGGTGCACTTCAACCTCGCCGAGAACCGCAAGGACGAAGAGGCGCCCTTCGCCTTCCTCGCCACCTACACGAGCCGGCTCTCGGCACACGGTGAGGCCCAGCACCAGCCCCTCGGCCAGGCGCTCCGCGAGTACGCGGGTGCGGCCAACAAGGAGCGGCTCCTCGCGCTCCTCCTGCCGGTGCAGCGCGCGGCGGAACGCTGCGCCTGGCTCAAGCGGATGGTCGAGGGGGGCGAGGTCTTTCATCCCCTGCGCTGGCAGGTAGAGGAGGCCTTCCGCTTCCTCGGCGATGTCCCCGAGCTGGAGCGGGCGGGCGTCGTGGTGCGCATGCCAGCGACCTGGAGAGCCGGCCGGCCGCCCCGTCCGCGGGTGACCGCCACGGTCGGCGGCCAGGCGCCCGCCGGTCTCGGCACGGAGGCGCTGCTCGACTTCCGCATGGACGTCACGCTCGACGGCGAGACCCTGTCCCCCGCCGAGGTGCGGGCGCTTTTGTCCGGCTCGAACGGGCTCGCGCTCATCCGCGGCCGCTGGGTCGAGGTCGACCGGGAGCGGCTCGAGCGGACGCTCACGCGGTTCCAGGAGGCCGAGCGGCTCGCGGCGCAAGACGGGCTCGGCTTCGCGGAGGCGATGCGGATGCTGGCCGGTGCGGACATCGCCCCGGAGGGCGCGGCCGATGGCGCCGATCCGGACTGGTCTCGCGTCGTCGCCGGTGCGTGGCTCGGCGAGACCCTCAAAGGTCTGCGTTCGCCCGAGGGGCTCGCGCGGATCGATCCGGGAGGCGAGCTACGCGGGACCCTGCGGCCGTATCAGCACATCGGGGTGCGCTGGCTTTACCTGCTCTCGCGTCTCGGTCTCGGCGCCTGCCTCGCCGACGACATGGGCCTCGGCAAGACCATCCAGGTGCTCTCGCTGCTGCTCGTGCAGCGCGCGGAGCCGGCGACGCAGAAGCTGCCCAGCCTCTTGGTGGCGCCGGCCTCGCTGCTCGCCAACTGGGCCGCCGAGATGGAACGCTTCGCGCCCAGCCTCACCGGCCTCATCGCCCATCCCTCGGCCCTGCCGGCCGAGGAGCTGAAATCGCTCGCGCCGGATAAACTCGCCGCCCTGGACCTCGTGATCACGAGCTATGGTTCGCTCCTGCGCCTGCCGTGGCTCGCGAGCACCGCGTGGCGGCTCGTGATCCTCGACGAGGCCCAGGCCATCAAGAACGCGGGTGCCAAGCAGACCCGCGCCGCGAAGAGGCTCTCGGCACACGCGCGGATCGCGCTCAGCGGCACGCCGATCGAGAACCGTCTGGGCGATCTGTGGTCGATCTTCGACTTCATCAACCCGGGGCTGCTCGGCTCGCCCAAGGCGTTCACGAGCTATACGAAACGCCTCGCGCAGAGGCCCGCCAACCCCTACGGCCCGCTGCGCGATCTCGTGCGGCCCTACCTCCTGCGGCGGCTCAAGACCGATCGGTCGGTCATCTCCGATCTGCCGGACAAGACCGAGGTCAAGGCCTATTGTCCGCTCAGCCGCAAGCAGGCCGCGCTCTACCAGCAGGCCGTCCAGGCGCTCGCCGAGGCGCTCGAGGAGGCCGAGGGGATCCGGCGCAGGGGGGTGGTGCTCGCCTTCCTCATGCGCTTCAAGCAGATCTGCAACCACCCCTCGCAGTGGCTGGGAGACGGCGCCTGGGCCGAGGACGACAGCGGGAAATGGGCGCGGTTGCGCGAGCTCGGCGAGGTCATCGCGGCCAAGCAGGAGAAGGCGCTGATCTTCACGCAGTTCCGCGAGATCACCGCGCCCCTCGCGTCATTCCTGGGCGCCGTGTTCGCTCGTCCCGGGCTCGTGCTGCACGGCGAGACCGAGGTGAAGAAGCGCAAGGAACTGGTGAAACGCTTTCAGGAAGACGAGTCGGTCCCGTTCTTCGTGCTGTCGCTCAAGGCGGGCGGCTCGGGCCTCAACCTCACCGCCGCCTCGCACGTGGTGCACTTCGATCGCTGGTGGAACCCGGCGGTCGAGGACCAGGCCACCGATCGGGCGTTCCGCATCGGGCAGACCCGAAACGTCCTGGTCCACAAATTCGTGTGCAAAGGGACCGTCGAGGATAAGATCGACGCCCTCATCGAATCGAAGCAGCAGCTCTCGCAGGAGTTACTCGAAGGCGGGGGCGAGATCAACCTGACCGAGATGCGAGACGAGGAGCTGCTCAAGCTCGTCGCGCTCGATCTAGGCGCCGCGATGGAGGAGTGAAACATGTGGAACCAGTGGAAACCGTACGTGACCGCCGTCGAGCGCCGGCGCAAGGCCGAGCGCGAGGTGCGGAACCTCAGCAAGAAGGGACACCCGGTGTCGCCGGTCGTGACCGACGGCCGAACCATCGCCCGTACCTTCTGGGGCAAGTCCTGGTGCGACAACCTCGAGGGCTACAGCGACTACGCCAACCGCCTGCCGCGCGGACGCACCTACGTGCGCAACGGTTCGGTCCTGGACCTCCAGATCGCGCCCGGCGAGGTGCAGGCGCTGGTCAGCGGCTCGGAGATCTACCGGGTGGCGGTGAAGGTCTCGGTCGTGCCGAAGGCGCGGTGGACCTCCATCTGCACCGACTGCGCGGCTGGCATCGACTCGCTGGTGGAGCTGTTGCAGGGGCGCTTCTCCAAGGCCGTCATGGAGCGGATCTGCCGGCAGAAAACCGGGCTCTTCCCCGCACCGGCCGAGATCCAGTTCTCGTGCAGCTGCCCGGACTGGGCCTCGATGTGCAAGCACGTCGCGGCCGTGCTCTACGGGATCGGCGCGAGGCTCGACGATCGGCCCGAGCTGCTCTTCCATCTGCGCCGGGTGGACGAGAAGGACCTCATCGCGAAGGCCGGCAGCGGTTTGCGGTTGTTCACGACGGGGCCCGCGGCGGACAGGGTGCTGGCGGCCGATGGCCTATCGGAACTCTTCGGGTTGGAGATGACGACGGTTGAGGACGATCCCGCACCGCCGGCACCCGCGAAACCGGCCAGGGGGCGTAGCACCAAGCCCAAAGCCGGTGCCAAAAAGGCCCCGCCGAAACGCCGAGTCGCCGGATCGGCAAGCACGCCCGGCCCCGCCGGAAAACCGGGCCACCATACGGATGAGAAACGGGGTCGTCCGCCGAAGAAGGTCGGGGCCGTGACGCCGGTGAAGAAGAAAAAGCGGGTGGGGAAGCGCTAGACTAGCGCCTCGAACACTTCCAGGAAACCACCCGCTCGCCGTCGCATGAATCTATCCGTCGTCAAAACGCTCATCGGTCTCAATGTCATTGTCTACCTCATGCAAAACGTCGCAGGCAACACGGTTGCGCTGTATTTTGCGCTCTGGCCGCTGCAGCCGATCTATGGTGAATCGCTGTTCCATCCGTGGCAACTCATCACCCAAGCGTTTCTCCACGGCGGCGTGCCGCATCTCGCGTTTAATATGCTGGGACTTTGGATGTTCGGTCATGAGATCGAGCAAACCCAAGGACCGCGCCGCTTTCTCACACTGTACTTTTCATCCGTGATCACGGCCGCAATCGCGCAGTTGTTCGTTCCCGGTTGGCTAGGCTTACCACCCGCTCCGACGGTTGGCGCCTCAGGTGGGGTGTTCGGTGTATTGCTCGCCTTCGCGGTGTTCTTCCCGCAACGCAAAGTGATTCCGCTGATTCCGCCGATCCCCATGCCCGCATGGCTGTTCGCCACGAGCTATGCGGCGATCGAGTTGTATTTGGGAGTCACCGGCACTCAAGCCGGCGTTGCGCATTTCGCGCACCTGGGCGGCATGGTCGGCGGCGGTATCGTCTTGTGCCGGTGGTTTCAGACAGGCGGGCGACGCTAGTCGCGAAAATTATTGAACTGCAAGGGCAGGTCGAGTGTCGCCTTGCGCAGAATCGCGATTGCTTCTTGTAAATCGTCGCGTTGCTTGCCCGTAACGCGCACCTTCTCGCCTTGGATCTGAGCTTGGACCTTGAGCTTGGCCTCTTTGAGAAGCTTGGCCACCTTCTTCCCCGTCTCGGTATCGATGCCGTGGCGGAGGATCACCAACTGCTTCGCCGCGGCAAGGTTTATTTCCGGATCCTTGACTTCGAGGCAGGCAATGTCAATGCCGCGCTTGGCGATTTTCAGTTTCAAGATCTCGAGCATCTGTTTGAGCTGAAAATCCGACTCCGCGGTTACGGTCACCGTCGTGTCCTCCAGCTCATAGTTTGCCTTCGTGCCTTTGAAGTCGAAGCGCTGCCAAAGTTCGCGGCTTGCTTGATCCACGGCATTGGTGAGCTCGTGACCATCGATTTCGGACACCACGTCGAAAGAGGGCATATCAGATCTCCGCTAGGGAACAAAGGAGAACAAAAACGGGGCAAGTCTCGAAATATAATAACTGATATTTCAATACGGAACTCCATGCAAGGCTGTTATCCACCTGGCCGGAAATATAGCTTGCGTGCTCCGAAGCCAGGAACGCAGTCAAGTGGGCCACCTCTTGGGGTGTGCCAGCGGCCCCTCCAGGGAAGCATCATCGTTTGCCAAAGGGCATTGAATGTCCTATCCTTCTAACGCGCCGAGATACCGGGGGATACCTAGAATATCTGATCTCACCCCATACCGTATCTGGGTTGCCTGTATTTGAGACCCGGAACTGAATTTCAGAACTGAATGATTTCCCGTGGACATTCATGGCTTCCAGGTTTTCGAGTATTTCAACAGAATCCGCCGCGAGCGGCCTCTCGCCTATGGGCGGTTACCGGCCCACAAACTTCCCCTTCTGAATCGTCTTACCTTATAGGTTACAGGAGTATGGTGTAGGCGAGCGGCAGCGGCGCCGATGCCGCTGCTGTGGGGGTAGCCTGGGCGTTGAGTATCGCGGGAAAAAACCCAAGAAATCATGGCTAAAGCGATCTTGGTTGCCACGCTCACGACACCGCCCTCGCCGAGGGGTGAGGAGCTAAGCGTGCTGTCACAAGCGGTTCAGTGGTTGGACGTGCGCTCCGACTCGCTTGGTGATATGGATCCCGATCGCTTGCGCCGTCACTTTCCAGGCCGGATGTTGTATTCCCTCCGGAGCCGCGCCGAGGGGGGGCACTTTGAAGGGTCGGACCGTCAACGTCGCGATCGCCTTCTGAGGGCAGCACAGCAGTACGATTTGATCGACCTTGAAGGGGAACGAGACCTTCTCCCCGAGCTCTTGGCTGCGATCCCTGCCAATAAGCGGCTGATCTCCTGGCATGGCCAGTCGCTCGATACTGAAAAACTGAGCGCTCGCTTCGAGCAACTTGCAACGGTTGAGGCGCGACTTTACAAGCTGGTTTCGACGGGAGCCCAGGTGGGTGATGAACTAGCCCCCCTCCGCCTGCTGAAATCTTTAGGCCGGTCGGACACCATCGCCTACGCCACCGGCCAAATGGGGTTCTGGAGTCGTCTGGTCGCGCCTCATCTGGGGAGCCCGATGGTGTTCGGCATGGTCGCGGAGGATCGAAGAACCCACGGCGAGCCCACGATAGCGCAATTGATTGAAGACTACCGTCTTCCTGCTCTGACGCCATTGAACGAGATCTACGGGATTGTGGGAAACCCGGTATCGCATTCCCTGTCGCCCCGGCTGCACAACGCGGCCTTCCAAGCCTTGGGATATCCGGCCCTCTACGTACCTTTCCAGGTGCAGTCGTTTGGCGACTTTTGGCGTGAGGTGATCGACGCAGAAACGCTCCCGTCGTTGGGGATGCCGCTCAGGGGCCTGACTGTCATGTCGCCGCACAAAGAGGCTGCTCTGGTCGTGGCCGGGCCAAAGAGTCCCATGGTTCGGCGGGCTGCCTCGACCAACATCCTGTTCCGGACGAACGGCACCTGGACAGCCGATACCACCGACCCGGAAGGAGTGCTGGCGATCCTGCGTGGACGAGGAATTCCGATCAAGCGCAAGAGGGCAGCAGTTGTCGGTTGTGGCGGCGCGGGCCGGCCGGTGGCGGCAGCGCTGGATCAAGCGGGCGCCGAGGTCATGCTGGTAAACCGAGGGCTCGAACGCGGCCAGCTCGCCGCTAGCCTTCTGGGTCTGTCCTTCATACCGTTGTCGAAATTTAAGGTGGAGGGATTCTCCATTGTGGTGAATGCCACACCGGTCGGGCGCGACGGCAACCAACAGCCATTCGCGATAGATCGCTTGAGCGAAGACGCGGTGGTCGTCG
Source organism: Gammaproteobacteria bacterium (assembly GCA_050740495.1). GTDB lineage: Bacteria > Pseudomonadota > Gammaproteobacteria > JACCXJ01 > JACCXJ01 > USCg-Taylor. Next base: position 6,194 of record JBOIDH010000005.1, read on the forward strand.
ATCTGGTCTATGGTTCCGAACCAACGCCACTGGTGAGGGGCACACGTTCCCTCGGGCGCGTGGCGATTGAAGGGCGAGAGGTGCTTCTGACGCAGGTGCTCCGCCAGTTCCGATTGATGACAGGCTGGAACATGTCCAGGGATTTAGCGCGCCAGGTCCTTGGCTGGAGACCTGAAGCTTTAGCCTCGGCCCCCTCTGGCGAGATGCTTCAGCCCGCTCGTTGAGTGGGCTGAGCAGACGAACAATGGGATCGGCGAAATACGTGAAGATGGAGGACCGGCTGGAGGGTTCAGCGGGAGTACAGGGAGGTCTTGATGTCTCCTCCCTCCTGGGAACCTGGGTGAATACCAATAGCGCCACGATTGGGATTGTCAAGGTCATACTAGCCGCAAAGAATGGTGCTCTCACTGTGCGTGCTTTCAGCGCCGGTGAACCCTTGCCCGGCGATACAGGTGAAGTCGCGGCGGAGCTTGTCTATGCCGACAGCCTCAGGTCACAAAAGGCGGTGGCCTTCACCGCCTTGTACGATTTTGGTTTCATGAAATCGCGTCTGCAGGCCAACATGAGCCTGGGGCTGCTCATCATCGCCGGCTTCAACACGTTCCAGGACGGCAGTGGGCGCTCGAATTACTTCTGTCGGGAGTTCTACCGCCGCGAGACGGAACCCACCCCTTTGAGAATGGGATCCATGCCATACACCAGAGGCGAGCTACCACTGAAACCCAGGGGGCGGCTGGACCCCACCTCGCTGCTGGGGGTCTGGATCAATACCCACAGTGCTACCGGTGGGATAGTCCGGGTCCTCCTGGAGACCAAAAATGGATCGTTCACCGTGCACGCCTTCGGTGCCTGCGATCCTTCACCTTGTGATTGGGGAGAGGTCAAAGCGGAGGTATTTGCGGAGAGTATCCGTTCAGAGGAGGGGAAAACCTTTCTTGCCTTTTATGATCTGGGCTTTATTGAGGTGTACCTGCATGCCTGGGTAAAACTAGGGGTGCTCGTGATCGTGAAATTCGACCGCTTCAAGGATGGCGGTGGACGATCCCATAGGTTCTCCAGAGAGTTCTTCTACCGCTTGGAAACCGCAGGGGGCATGGACGAGTCATGCACTTAGATCTTGCCCAGGAGCAACAAGACCTCATCGATCGCGTGGCGGAGTTGGCCCGCGAGAAATTCGCGCGGCGCGCGGCTCACTACGATCAGACGGCCACCTTCCCCGCCGAAGATTTTGACGACTTGTTCCGCGCTGGGCTTCTTGCACCGGCTGTGCCGAAGGAGTACGGAGGTCTCGGGCTTGGGCCGTATCGGGGTCATGTGCTCACCCTATGGCTGGTAACCAAGGAATTGGCCAAGGCGGATCTCTCGTTGGCGCGTTGTTGGGAGGGACACGTCAACTCGCTGGTGCTGCTGGATGGCATGGCCAGCACTGAACAAAAAGCCCGTTGGTTCGAGGGTGTCGTTCAACGCGGTGAAAAGTGGGTGGCTTGGAGTGGCGAGCCACAGGCGCGCGCGCCAGGCGAACGGCTCCGATTTGGCACTACGATCGAGGCGGTCAAGGGTGGTTATATCGTGGACGGGACCAAGGTGTTCTGCACCAGCGCCGGCGGCGCTCAGTGGGCGATACTGCTGGTAGACACCGCCGGACCGGGTGGCGCTCGACACGCCGCCGCTGCCTCGGAGGGGCTGCTGATGCTAGCCTGTGACCTATCTGATCCGACCCTTGGGTTCGACGACTCGTGGTGGGATCCCATAGGCATGCGGGCGACCGTGAGCTACCTCGTCCGCTTTCAGCGAACGTTTATCCCGCAGACAAACCTGATCGGAGAACCGGGGCAGTACATTAAGCAAGGTTGGCAAACCTGCTTCATCCCACACTATGCCGCGAGCTTCCTGGGCGCCGCCGAGGCAAGCTATGAGATAGCTCTTCAGTATCTGAAGACCCAGAATAAGGGCGGCGATCCCTATATCCAACAGCACGTCGCTCACATGGCCATCGGTATCGAGACGGCCCACCTGTGGCTGCGGCACGTCGCGCGGATGTGGGAATCGGGCCGCTACGAACAGGCAAAACTGGCTGGGAGCCGCGTGCGTTATGTCATCGAACAGCTGGCCGAGGATGTGCTCAAGCGCAGTATTCGCGCGTGCGGCGCGCGCTGCCTGAACCGTCCCAGCCCGATCGAACGCATCTACCGCGACCTGTCCTTTTATGTGCGCCACGATAACGACGATCATATGCTGGCGACGATCGGCAAATCACTGCTCGGACAGTCCTATGATCCATCCTTTTACAAACCATGACGAGAGCCCAGCATCGGCGCTACAGTTTAGGGATCTGGGGGCTTGCGCTCGGGTATTTTATTCTCTACCTCCCCTACTGCGCCCTCATCAAAGCCATCACCACGGGGTTAGTTCCAGGGGGGCCGGTCTCGGGCTTCGAGCTGCTTCCCGCCACCGTGATCGCCACGGCGGTTTTGGTGCCTGTCATGATCACCGCTATGGGGTGGTGGAAATACGCGGGTCGCCGCCCGATCTTGGGCTTTCGCATTCCGTTTCCGAGCCGCTGGACCTTGCTCTCCGGGCTCTGCTTCGCAGTCATCATCGGCACCACCACCCTGGCCTATACCTTCAACGGTGTATCCATACTGCTGGCGCTGCTGATGCTGCGCGGGGGGGTGCTGATCCTGGCACCGATCGTCGATGGCCTCTTTAAACGCGAGGTGCGCTGGTTCTCCTGGACGGCCCTGGCGCTGAGTTTCATGGCCCTGACGCTCGCCCTGGCCGACGTTCAAAGTTACCAGATGACGGTGATCGCTGCCCTGAACGTGGCTGCCTATCTCATGGGCTACCTAGTGCGGCTGCTGTGCATGAACCGCTTGGCCAAGTCCGAGGATAGGAAGGCCAGCTATCGCTATTTTGCCGAGGAGCAAATGGTCGCCATGCCTACGCTGGTGACGGTGCCGGCGATCTTCGCCATCATCGGCGAGGGCGAGATCATGATGGACCTTCGCCGAGGCTTTACGAGCTTTATGGATAGCGCCTTGTTCGGCCCAGCCCTATTGGTGGGCGTGCTGTACGCGGGTCTATCGATCTTCGGTACGCTTATTTATCTCAATCGGCGCGAGAACACCTTTTGCATCCCCTTGAATCGCTGCATGAGCCTCCTATCCGGGGTGGCCGCCTCTTACGCGCTTGCCTTTTTGTTCCATCAAGCGCTACCAAGCCACGCGCAACTCCTCGGCGCCGGGTTGATCATGATCGCGGTCCTGTTTCTGTCGCCGCTCCATCACCAGCGGTTGCACCTCGCAAGGATCGAGAGCCTCTTTCGCTCGGGTCGCAAGGAAATGCCTGACCCGTGGTATATTGGTCAACTGCGGCGGGTATTCTTGTTCGTCTGCAGCGGCAACACCAGCCGTTCACCGATAGCTCAGGCGATCTGCGCAGCGGAGATGACCCGACGGTTGAAGATACCTCTGGAGGCGCTCGCCGAGGCAAAGGTACAGGTGATGAGCGCCGGGTTGTCGCCGCAGCCCGGGACACCGATGGCACCCGAAGCGCAGCTTGCCCTGCGTCGCTTGGGTGTACCCAGCCTTCGTCACGTGGCTCAGCGCTTGACTGCCGAGATGGTAGAGCAGGCCGAGGTCATCTTTTGCATGACGGAAAATCAGCGCCGGGCGATCATCGATAGGGTCCCGGCGGCGGCGGAGAAAGTCCACACTCTTGATCCGAGCGGGGATATCGAAGACCCGACTGGAACCGGGCCGGAAGCTTTGCTCAACTGCGCCCGGCGGATCCAAAGCCTGGTCCGCTGGCACCTCGACCGGATCGGCCTGGTTCCGGCCTAGATCCCGTGGAAGAAAGGAGCCGGATGCAAAAACCGTTGAGATTTCATTGGAGCCTGTCCTCGGCCGGAGAGGCGGGGAGAGGAGCTCAATCCAGAGCAGTGCAATCGGGCATCCCCAACCTCGAGGCGCTCCTACAGTTCTGTCGCCGGGCGGAAGCATGTGGAATGGACTCGCTGCTGACAGCATTCGGCTTTCACCGGCCCGATCCCATCGTGCTGGCCGCGGCGCTAGGCCTGTCGACTAAGGAAATCAAATTCATGGTGGCGGTCCGTTCGGGCATCTTCTCGCCGACGGTGTTCGTCCAGCAAGTCAATACCGTGTCGGCATTAACCAATGGGCGCATCTGCCTCAATGTCGTGGCCGGTCACACGCCTGAGGAACAACGGTATTATGGTGATTTCCTCTCGCACGATGAGCGCTACGAGCGAACTGATGAGTTCCTGACCATCTGTCGCGCTTTTTGGGAGCGCGATGGGGAGATCAACTTCAGCGGGAAGTACTATCGAATTGAAAATGGGAGGTTGAACGCACCGTTTGTCTCGCCTGAAAGAACGTCGCCGGAAATCTATCTGGGAGGCAATTCGCCCCAAGCCGAAGCCCTGGCCATCAAGCATGCGCATTGCGTGTGGCGATTGCCCGATACACCGGAAAAACTGAAGCCACGCATCGAGCCCATCCTGGAGACAGGCACGGAGGTCGGGCTGCTCGTGTCGATGCTCGCCAGACCGACGCGGGACCAAGCGCTCGCCGACGCTTATGCGATGATTGAATCCTTGGGTCCCCAACCGAAGCGGGTCCATAAAGAATTCGAGCAAAGGTCCGACTCGGTGGCCTTCAAATCGACGCTTGCGCTGGCCGAGGCCAGTGATTCGGCCTGGTTGACGCCCACGCTCTGGACGGGCGCCGTGCCTTATTTGGGCGCGGTGGCCATCGCGCTGGTCGGGTCGGCGGAGGAAGTGGCGCATGCCATCATGGAGTACAAAAGCATCGGGATCACTCAGTTTCTCTTCATGGGCTGGCCCGATCTCGAGGAAATGACCTATTTCAGTCGAGCGGTTTTGCCTCTCATCAGAAAAAACGAGCAAGAGGCCGGGTGAGCAGGAGAACACGCTTATGGCGTTGAGATTTCACTGGAGACTCCCCCAAGGGGGCGAGCGAGCGGGTGGATCCCGGGCCTTTCTAGCCAGCCTTCCCGAGACCGGGCTGCCTGAGCTGGAGGCACAAACCTATTTCTGTCGTATGGCCGAAGAAAACGGGATTGACTCGCTGCTGACCGATTTTGGCTGGGCCAAGCCAGACTCTATCCTGCTGTCCGCTGCGCTGGGCATGGCGACTACCAAGATCAAATTCATCGTGGCCTATCGCTCCGGGCTCATGTCACCCACCACCTTCGTGCAGCAACTGAACACGCTCTCGGCGCTGACTAATGGCCGGTTTTCTCTCAATATCGTCGCCGGCCATTCGCCCCAGGAGCAACGCTACTTTGGCGATTTTCTCCCGCACGATGAGCGCTATGAGCGAACTGAAGAGTTCCTCGCCGTTTGCCACGCGTTCTGGAGGCGGGATGGCGAGGTCGATTTCAAAGGGCGTTACTATCGGATCGAGAATGGCAAGCTGAACACACCCTTCGTCTCGCCAGAGCGGCCCTCGCCGGAGATTTATATTGCCGGCAATTCACCTCAGGCCATGCGCGTGACTCTCAGTCAGGGCACGTGCTGGATGCGGATCGCGGATGCTCCTGAGCGGATGCGATCCGAGATCCAGCCGGTTCTGGAGCAGGGCAAAGAGATCGGGATCCGGCTCTCCGTCATCGCTCGGCCCACCCGCGAAGAGGCCGTGCGCGCGGCTTACACGTTGATTGAGGGCACCGGGATGGGATTCGACGACCGAGGGAAAGAAAAGGAATTCGCTCAAAAGAGCGACTCCTTCTCCATTAACGCCACGTACCGATTGGCTGACACGGAATGGTTGACCCCCTGGCTCTGGACCGGAGCCGTTCGATCCCACGGGGCACCGGCAATCGCGATGGTAGGGACGCCCGAAGAGATTGCCTCCGCCCTCATGGAGTACCGCAGCATCGGCGTTTCTCAGTTTATCCTCTCGGGCTGGCCGAAGATCGAGGAGATGATCTATTTCGGCCGGGAGGTCATCCCCCGCGTCAGGAAAATAGAGCAGGGGCATGAGGCGGCGGTGTATCGACGCGGCAAATTCACAAAATGAATGCCTTCAAGCGTTATCATTATGTCTCAAGCGTTCACCTGACGACTCGTTCATCACTTTCACATAAAGTAGGGTTTCTCGCCATGCCGACTCGCACGTTCTCGTTCATCCTGAGCCTCTCTGTCCTCTACACGGCTGTCCCATCGTTCGCGCAGGCGCTGAGCTGTCCCCCGCCGGGGCAGGGGACGCCGCCCCCGAACCTCGTCACGGCGAAGGTCGTGGCGCTCAATCAACCGATCATGCTGAACCGCCTCGGTGCGGCGATACCGCAGGGGATGGTGTTCGCACTCGAGAAAGACGTCGTGGGCGACGCAACGCAAGGCTGGATGCTGCGCCCAGACAAACGCCCTCGCCCGATGGTGCTGCGCGTGCGCCAAGGCGACTGCTTGCAGATCACACTGACGAACCGCCTCCCGGCCACGCCTCCCTCGCCGAGCTCCCCGATACCGCCGCCGCTGGCAACCGTGACGAATCAGGTCTCGCTGCACGTGCAGGGGCTGGAGATCGTCAACTCGATCGACGACGACGGAACCTTCGTCGGACAGAACGCGACGAGCGGCCTCATCGAACCGGGCAAGACCAAGACCTACACGCTCTATGCAGCGCAGATCGGGGCGTACCTGCTCTACAGCGCCTCCTCAACCTTCGGTGGGGGCGGGAACGGCGGCGGGCAGATCACCAACGGGCTCTTCGGCGCGGTGAACGTCGAGCCGGCGAGCTCCGAATTCTACCGCAGTCAGGTGACGCGCGATGATCTCCTCCGCTACGCGACCAAGAAGGATGGGCAAGGCCAGCCGATGTTCACCCCCGCCGGCCAGCCGCTCATCGACTACGACGCACACTATCCCGCGGCCCATCCACGTTCCTGCCAGCCGGTGCTGCGCATGGTCGACACTCCGTGGGTGCCGAATCCGGGCGGGGGTTGCGGTCCCGGTCCCGTGGGGCGTCCGCTGGAGACCTTCCACACCGATCTGACGGCGATCATCACGGGACCGAACCACGGCCGGTTCACGGGCAGCGGTCCTGAGTTCGATCCGATCCCCGCCTCCCCCGACCGCCGGCAGCCGTTCCGCGAGTTTACCATCCACTACCACGAGGTGTTGGATGCGGTGCAGGCGTTTGACATCTTCTATCCACCCCCGGGCAAGAACCCACCCCCGAACATGGCGAATGTTCTCGCGCCCGGCAAGGACAACTTCGCCATCAACTATGCCACCGGAGGCATCGCCGCGGAGATCCTTGCCAATCGTTTCAACGTCGGGCCGAACGCCGGTCCGCCGGGAAGCACAACCTCGTCGTGCGTCGACTGCAAGTTCGAGGAGTTTTTCTTGAGCGCCTGGGCGGTCGGCGATCCCGGAATGGTCGTCGACATCCCCGCAAATGCCCCGCAGCTCCAGCCGGATCAACCGAATCAGGTCTCAGCGCTGACGCGCCAGTACACGCAGTGTCAGGCCAAAAATGACAACTCCTGTTCCCCACCGACGCCTCGGCCCGGCCGCAAGGCCACCAAGGCGTTCTATCCCGACGATCCGTCGAACGTCTATCACAGCTACCTCAGCGATCACACCATCTTCCGGATCCTCCACGCCGGCGGTAACTTTACGCACGTGCACCACCAGCACGCGCACCAGTGGCTGCATTCGCCGAACAATCCGAACGGCAGTTATCTGGACAGCCAGATGATCAGCCCGGGGGCCGCCTTCACGTTGGAGATGGTGTACAACGGCAGCGGCAACCGCAACAAGACTGTCGGAGACTCGATCTTCCACTGCCACTTCTACCCACACTTCGCGTCCGGCATGTGGGGGATGTGGCGCGTGCACGACGTCTTCGAGGCGGGAACGGCGCTCGACGGCAATGGCCGCCCGTCGCCGGTGGCCCGCGCCCTCCCCGACGGCGAGATTGCCGCGGGTACGCCGATCCCGGCGCTGGTTCCACTACCGACGATGGCGATGGCGCCGGTCCCTTCGCGCGTCAACGTCGTCCCGGTCTGCACGCCTGGCCTGAGCACCGCCTGCACGCCGCAGAACGCCGCCGGGTTCCGCGCCGCCGTCCTCCCGGAGCCGAACGGCTCCTACCGGAACCCCGGTTACCCGTTTTTCATCCCCGGCGTCGCCGGGCATCGCGCCCCGCACCCCCCGCTCGACTTCGCCTGCGAGACCGACAGCTACGGCAAGAAGGTCTGTTATGACGGCGGGCTGCCGCGCCACATCGTCCTCGGCGGCACCGAGGACAACGAGCGCCACAACCAGTGGGACTTCACCAAGGACAACCTGCACCTTCTCGCGCAGCAGCTCCCCGAGGAGGGAACGCCGATCGAGCAGGTGGCGATGGCCTATCACGGCACGCGCAAGCATCCGAGCTACGTGCCTGGCGGCGGGCCGGGAACCTTCCTCACCAACGGCCTGCCGCGAAAAACGCCGTCGAACCCGACGGGCGCACAGCCGGGCGCGCCGTTCGCCGATCCCGCGGTCGACGACAACGGCGGCGCCATCGGAACGATGCGCCGCTACAAAGCGGCCAACGTGCAGATGGACGTCACCTTCAACAAGAAAGGCTGGCACTACCCGCAGCAGCGCTTCATCACGCTGTGGGAGGATATCGCCCCGACCTTCGACGGCAGCCGCGCCCCCGAGCCGTTCTTCTTCCGCGCCAACAGCAAGGACGACTTCATCGAGTTCTGGCAGACCAACCTGGTCCCGAGCTACTACGAGCTCGACGACTTCCAGGTGCGCACGCCCACCGACGTCCTCGGGCAGCACATCCACCTGGTGAAGTTCGACGTGACTTCCTCGGACGGTGCGGGCAACGGCTTCAACTACGAGGACGGGACCTTCAGCCCCGAGGAGGTCCGCGATCGCATCCTCGCCATCAGGGCGCAGAACCACTGCACGCCAAACGATCGGGACGATGGCACGTTCCGGTGCCCGGTGGCGAAGCCCTCGCCCTTCCTTCCTCCCGCGCCGCCCGGCCAGAACTGGCTCGGCGCGCAGACCACCGTCCAGCGCTGGTACGCGGACATGCTCCAGGGCTGTGTCGATGGGACAACGATCAACTGCAGCCCGAACGGCGATCGCACCCTGCGCACCGTGTTCACCCACGATCACTTCAGTCCTTCGACGCATCAGCAGGCCGGCCTCTATGCCGGGCTTTTGGTGGAACCGCAGGGCTCGACCTGGACCGATCCGATCACCGGGGTCAAGATGGGGACGCGCGGCGACGGCGGTCCGACCGGCTGGCAGGCGAACATCGCATATCCTACGCCGCAGGGCGCCGACGCCTATCGTGAGTTCGCCCTCGAGTTCCAGGACGTGGCGCTGGCGTACTCAAAGAACAGCATCCCGCCGAGCGGATTTAAACCCTATCCGCACCCCGCGCCGGACCCGATCATCACGGGGACACCCGTGTTCGGCTGGTCCGATTGCAGCAACGCCATCAACCCATCAGGCGGGTGCGGCTCGCCGTTCAAGACCAACCCGGTGCTCTTCACCGCCGGCCAAATGATCGGCAGCATGACCGTCAACTACCGCAATGAACCCCTGCCCTTGCGCGTGAATCGCACACCCACCCCTGTGGCGCCGAAGCCCCATCCCAACGCCACCGATCTCTCGCACGTCTTCGAGTCCATCGTTCGCACGGACAAGGATCTCAATGCGCAACCCTCGAACTGCTTCGACGGCTCGGCGCCACCCTGCAAGGATTCGTTCAAGTTCCCGGGGCCGTTCCCCGGCGCGCAGCCGACCGATCCCTACACGCCGCTGTTGCAGGCCTATCAGGGGGACAAGGTGCAGGTGCGGGTGCTCGTCGGCGGTTACCTCTTCAACCACAACTTCGCCATGCAGGGCGTCAAGTGGCTGTTCGAGCCCTCGAATGCCCTCTCCGGCTATCGCGACAATCAGGCCATGGGGATCTCGGAGCATTTCGAGTTTCTCTTCATGGTCCCGAACAGTCCGACGCCCAAAACCACGCTTCCCGGCCGGCTGCCATTTGCCGACTACCTCTATGAGACCGGGGCAGGGGTCGGGGATCTCGGCCAGGGCAGCTGGGGCATACTCCGCGCCTACAACACCGGCGGAAACACGGGGAAGCTGATGCCGAACCTCAAGCCGCTGCCGAACAATCCCTTCGGCGGCCGGACGGTGACCGGATCGATGAGCTGTCCGCCCGGCCAGACGCCCCGCCAGTACTATGTCGCGGCGATCAGCCCGAGCGGCCAGATTGTATACAACGACCGCGATACGAACCTGGTTGCGAACACCCAGCCGTTGCTCTGGGTTCCCGCCGATGCGAGCGGAAAGCCGTTGACGACCGCGCCCAAGGATCCGCTGGTGCTGCGCGCGGGCGCGGGCGAGTGCATCCAGGTAACCCTCTTCAACCGGTTCGTGGAGAGCAACACCGTCTTTACAACCCCCGACGGGAATCTCGGCTTTTCCAACCAACCGTGGTCGGCAGTCCAGATCTTCCCCTCCACGCATGTTGGTATGCATGCGCAGATGGTCTCGACCGACACGACCATCAACAACGGGGTGAACGTCGGATTCAACCATCATCAGTACGGCTCCTATACGACCGCGACACCGGGCAACTCCATAACCTACACCTGGTATGCCGGGAACCTGCGGACGAACCCGAATGGGCAGGGCGTCACCGGCATCCCGATCGAGCTCGGATCGGTCAACCTGCTCGCCTCCGATCCCATCGAGCAGCAGCCGCATGCGCTCATCGGGTCATTGATCATCGAACCGGCCGGCTCGATCTGGTGCAAGGCCGATCGCACGGTCTGTAGCGGGGCGATGTTCAATGCCAAGATCGGCGACGTCTATGACACCACGGCCGATCTCTACGCGCCGGGCCCGCCGCGCCTGCTGTTCCGCGAGTTCGTGGCGATGGTCCAGGACGAGGTCTACCTCGGCCAAAGCGGCGTCTTCAACTCCGTCAACTTCGGGACCGAGCCGATGAGCTTGCGCTTCGCGACTGCGCCGGGCAAGCCG
>JBOIDH010000006.1:0-17042 GCA_050740495.1 Gammaproteobacteria bacterium
CGCGCAATCGACTCCACAAGCACCGCTCCGCCTCGGTCGAATTCTTCCGCAGCGCCCGGGCCAGACTGTTCATCGGTTTTTCTATCCCCTCACCCCAACCCTCTCCCGGAGGGAGAGGGAGTTAACCTGCCTTGCCTCGAAATCTCGAGCCCGAAGACTCGTGGCCAGGCCCAAATAAAAAGACCCAGATTATCATGCGATCATTACCAGACTGTCTCTCCACTGACCCACAAATTCTGCGGAAGAGCCTCAATTTCTACCATACTCACCTGTCGTATCCGCGACCACAGCGAAACCGAGCGCGTGCAATAACGCTCGGAATGCCGGCCGGTCCGAGGGCGCCAGCACCTCGACCGCGCTGAACTCGCGGCGCGTGCGGTAATGCGCGCGCAGCGCGTCGAAATGCTGGCCGCGCTCGGCTAGCGGCAGTTCGTAAATCTCTGTCAACGTACGGTGATCGTCGCGCGCGTCATAACAGGCAAAGACGGCCCGGCGTAATAGATCTTCGTCTGTCTCCGCTTCATCCAAGCACAGGATACGCAGTGTGTCCGCTGCGGCGGGTGGCTGCCACTGCTTAGGCACGCTTAAAAATTCGCAGACCGATTGATACAACATCTCCGTGGCGCGGAGCTTCGCAGCCTCACTGTAACCGGCGATATGCGACGTTCCGATCGCCGCGCGTCGCAGAAGCTCGACGTCGATGTCCGGCTCATGACACCAGCAGTCGATCACCGCCGCCGTGCGGGGGCGCCGCGTCAGCAGGGTTCGCAACGCCGGCTCGTCGAGGACGCCACCGCGGGCGGTGTTGATGAGGATCGCATCGTCGCGCATGCGGGTGAGCTCATCTAGGCCGATGAGGTTGACCGTCGGATGGGAGCCGCTCGCCGTGAGCGGGACGTGCAAGCTGACGACATGCGCGGACAGGGCCTCATCAAGAGTGCGGTATTTCGTTTCTCCCGTCAGTTCCTGAAGCGGGGGATCATGGATAATGCACTCAACCCCGAGCGCCCCGAGCAAGTCCGTAACCCGCGCGCCGACATGCCCGCAGCCGATGATCCCCGCCGTCATCCCCGTGAGTGAATCGCCGCGTTCCTGCGCCAGAACCAGGATCGCGCTAAATACATATTCCGCAACCGCGGTGGCATTGCTTCCGGGTGCGGCGGCGAAGGCGATCCCTTTGTGGCTTAGATACTCGAGATCGATGTGATCGACGCCGCTCGTCGCCGTACCGACGAAGCGCACCCGGCTGTCCTCGAGCAAGGCCGCATCGACCCGGGTCACGGAACGGACCAAGAGCAGATCGGCGTCGCGCGCGATCTCCGGGGTCCAGTCACGGCCCGGAACTACGCACAAGTCCCCAAGCGGGGCGAACCCGTCGCGCACACAGGCGATATTGGCATCGGCGATGATGCGCATGCACGCGCTCCGCCGTCGCGGACGGGTAGGCCCTAGCGGTTAAGGACGCCCATCAAGCTCGGCGCCCTCCTTCTTCACCGGTAAGAGATCGGCGCGGCTGACCCCGAGCACCAACGCGACCGGGCTCGCGACGTAGATCGACGAGAGGGTCCCGATGACGATACCCAGGATCAAGGCCAGCGCGAAATCATCGATCACCCCGCCGCCGAGATAATAGAGCGTAATCAATACGAAGAGCGTGGTCGGTCCCGTGACCAAGGTCCGCGACAAGGTTTCGTTGACCGAGCGATTCAGGACTTCGACGGCGCCCTCTTTGCGGAGCTTGCGAAAGTTCTCGCGGATGCGATCGAAGACGACAATGGTGTCATTAACCGAATAGCCAGCCACCGTGAGGATGGCGGCGAGCATGGTGAGATCGAATTGCAGACCCAAGAGGCTCACAAGCCCCGCCGTGATGATGAGATCGTGCAGGGTCGCGATGACCGCGGCGACGGCAAGACGCAGCTCGAAACGAAACGCCACGTAGAACAAGATCCCGATGAGCGCGAACACCAACGCGAGCCCGCCGTCCTCCAGGAGCTCCTGTCCGACTTGAGGTCCGACGAATTCGACCTGACGAATCTCGACGGCCGTTTCGGCGGCGGTCTTCAGGGCCTCGAGGACGCGATTGCTGAGATCGGCGGAGTTTAGGCCTTCGCGCGGGGGGATCCGCACCATCACGCCCTTCGAGGTGCCGACGTGCTGCACGACTGCCTCCTCGAAACCCCCGCGCGCGAGCGCGCCGCGTACCTCGGCCAAGTCAACAGCTTTATTGTATTCGACCTCGATGAGCGTGCCGCCGGTAAAATCGATGCCCAGGTTCAAACCGCGCACGAAGAAGGAGGCGATCGAGATGGCGAAGATAGCACCCGAAAGAGCAAAGGCGATATAGCGCTTGGACATGAAATCGATCTTCGGGGTTTTTTTAAAGAGATTCATCGCCGGATACCTAAGGAAGCTCTGCGAAAGTTACTGCGCAGCCCATCTGCTTTGTCGCGTGCTCGCTCGTCGCTCGCCTATCTACCTGATATGTCTCGCGACTCGCTCCGCGGCTTCGCGCATCTGGGCTTGCTCGCGACACTTTTGCAGAGCTTCCCTTAAGTGACGGCTACACCGCGAGGCGGGCGAGCCGCCGGCCTCCGTACAGAAGATTGATCACGGCGCGCGTACCGGCGATGGCGGTGAACATCGAGGTCACGATCCCGAGCGACAGGGTCACCGCGAAACCTTTCACCGGCCCGGTCCCGAACGCAAACAGCACGACCGCCGCGATGAGCGTAGTGAGATTGGAGTCGGCGATGGTGGCGAAGGCCTTTTCATAGCCGGCGTTGATGGCGGCCTGGGGCGTGGTGCCGTTGCGCAGTTCCTCGCGGATGCGCTCGAAGATGAGCACATTGGCGTCAATCGCCATACCCACCGTCAACACGATGCCCGCGATGCCGGGCAAGGTCAGAGTCGCCTGCAGCAGCGACATCAGCGCGAGCAGCAGCACCAGATTGAGCATCAGCGCGAGATCGGCCACCAAGCCGAAGACCCCGTAGTACACAGCGGTAAACACCAGCACCAACGCGAAACCGATGACGGAAGCGTTGTAGCCCATCGTGATGTTGTCTTGACCGAGACTCGGTCCCACGGTGCGCTCCTCGATGATCGAGATGGGCGCGGCCAACGCCCCGGCGCGTAGCAGGAGGGCGAGGTTCCGCGCTTCCTCGGTGCTATCGAGCCCCGTGATCTGGAAGCGCTTGCTCAGTTGCTCGCGAATGGTGGCGGTATTGATGACTTCCTCGACTGTCTTCTTTACCTTGATGGTCTCATTGCCCTTCTTCTGGGTGTCGATCTTGGTCTCGATGAAGACCACGCCCATCGGCCGCCCAACGTTATCGCGGGTGGCGCGGCTGAAGATACGCGCGCCTTTGCCATCCAAGGTGATGAACACGGCCGGGCGATTTTCGACCGAGTCCAGGCCCGAGCTCGCGTCGATGATGTATTCGCCGGTAAGCATCACCTGACGCTTGAGGAGCACCGGTTCGCCCTCGCGCGTCCGATAGAGCTTAGCGCCCGGCGGCGTCTTACCCTCGACGGCCTCCTGCGCGTCGTGTTCCTCATCCACCATGCGGAATTCGAGGGTCGCGGTGGCGCCGAGGATTTCCTTGGCCCGGGCCGTGTCTTGCACGCCCGGCAGTTGCACGACGATGCGATCCAAGCCGTGCTGCTGGATGATGGGCTCCGCCACGCCGAGCTCATTGACGCGGTTGCGCAGCGTGGTGAGGTTCTGTTGCAGGGCGAGCTTGCGCGTCTCGCGGATGTAGTCCTCCTTCAAGTTCAGTTGCAGCGCGCTGCCTTCCGAATCGTTCTCTAGCGCGAATGTGAGATCCCGGAACTCGTCATTGAGAAGGTCCTCGGCCTCGGATTGACTGGCCGCATCGCGCAGGGTCACAAGGATCCCGCGGCCGGCCTCGCGCGCGATGGTCTTATAGCGGATCTTTTTATCGCGCAGCGCCGAACGCAGATCGGAGACGAAGCGTTCTTCGGCCATGCGGACGACCGCCTCCATATCGACTTCCATCAAGAAATGCACGCCGCCGCGCAGATCCAAGCCGAGGTACATGGGCTGGGCGCCCAGCGCTTGCAGCCACGCGGGAGTCGCGGGCGCTAGATTCAGGGCGACCACATAGTCCGGCCCGAGCGCCGCCGCCACGGCATCATTGGCCTTGAGCTGCGCCTCGGTATCGTTGAGACGCACCAGCAGGCCGCGCGCATCGCGCTCAAGGGCCAGGGGTTCCAATTGTGCCTCCTTGAGCGCGGCACGCACTTTATCTTCCAGGGCCGCATCGAGCGGCGCGGACCGCGCCGTGGAGATCTGAAGGGCGGGGTACTCCCCGTAGAGGTTCGGCAGCGCATAGAGCACGCCGAGCGCGATTATGCTCAAGATGAGCAGGTTTTTCCATAAGGGATAGCGGTTCATCGCCTGGGCTTATGGCGCTTGCCTAAAGGGTCTTGACGGTGCCTTTCGGAACCGTATTGGCGACCTGGGCTTTCTGCACCTTGACCTCGACGGCCTTGCCGACATCGATGAGCACGAAGTTCTCCCCGACCTCCAAGACCCGGCCGAGCAGGCCGCCGGTGGTGACGATCTCATCGCCCTTGGCCAAGGCCTCCATCATTTTCTTGTGCTCTTTGTTGCGCTTCGTCTGCGGCCGAACCATCACGAAGTAGAACACCGCAAACAGAAAGACGATGGGAAGGATATCGAAGAAAAACTGCGCCGGCGGCCGCGCTGGGGCTGCCTGGGCGAAAGCGTCGGCGATAAAAAATTCCATTGGACCTCCTTATAGCACCTAAACGGCGCGGTATTATGCCACAGGCAAGGCGGTTTGCGCCCGGCGGCAATAATATTCCGCGACAAACTCCTCGAGACGCCCGAGCTCAATCGCCAAGCGTAGCTCCCGCATCAGGGATTGGTAGTAATGCAGGTTGTGAAGCGTATTCAAGCGCAACCCGAGGATCTCGCGGGCGCGGTCCAAATGATGGAGGTAGGCGCGGGTGTAATGCCGGCAAGTATAGCAAGCGCAGGTCTCATCGAGAGGGCGGGTGTCCATCCGGTAGGCGCTACTCCGGATCCTCACCACGCCCTGGGCGGTGAAAAGATCGCCGTTGCGCGCATTGCGGGTCGGGAGCACGCAATCGAACATGTCGATCCCGCGGCGGACGGCCTCGACCAAATCATCCGGGCTGCCCACCCCCATGAGGTATCGGGGCCGCCCGGGCGGCATCCGCTCCGCCACGTGGCTCACAAGGTCAAACATCAGATCCTTGGGCTCGCCCACCGACAATCCGCCGATCGCGTAACCGTCGAAACCCATCTCGACCAAGCCCCGGAGCGATTGCTCGCGCAGGGTCGGGTACATTCCGCCCTGCACGATGCCGAACAAGGCCGAGGCCTGCCCGCGATGCGCCTCGCGGGAGCGTTCCGCCCAGCGCAGCGACAGCTCCATCGAGGCTTGGGCCGCCTCCGCCGTCGCCGGATAAGGTGTGCATTCGTCGAAGACCATGAGGATGTCCGCGTTCAAGGTCTGCTGGACCTCGATGGCGCGCTCGGGTCCGAGGACGATGCGATCGCCGTTCACGGGCGAGCGGAACACCACCCCCTGCTCCGAGACCGTGCGCAGATCGCCGAGACTGAAGACCTGAAAACCGCCCGAATCGGTGAGTATGGGCCGCGGCCAGTGCATGAAGCCATGCAAACCACCGTGGGCCGCCACCACGTCCACCCCGGGCCGTAGCATGAGATGAAACGTGTTGCCGACCACGATTTGGGTGCCGGAACCCGCGAGCTCCTCGGGCGTCACGGTCTTGACCGTGGCCGAGGTCCCGACCGGCATGAAGACCGGAGTGTCTATGCTGCCCCGGCAGAGCCGAAGGCGTCCGCGGCGCGCCGCGCCCGAGCTCGCGAGGAGATCAAATTTCATCCGCTGGTCAGGCCGCGTTACCATGCTTCCATCATGTTCGGCTCACCCACATCGCGTCCCCATAACTATAAAACCGGTACCCCTTCGCGATGGCGTGCCGGTACGCGCGCAGCACCGGCTCGCGGCCCGCGAAGGCGCACACCAGCATCAACAGCGTGGATTCGGGGAGATGAAAATTGGTGATCATCGCAGCGACGGTCTTAAACTGGTAACCAGGATAAATGAAAATATCCGTCTCGCCGCGATACGGGCGCAGCGTACCGTCCGCGGACGCCGCCTCGAGCGCCCGCACGCTCGTGGTTCCCACGGCGATGACCCGCCCGCCGCGCGCACGCGCGGCGCGCACTTCCCGGCATACGGTTTCCGTCACTTCCATGCGCTCCCGATGCATGCGGTGATCGCCGATGCGCTCCTCGCGCACGGGCTCGAAGGTTCCCGCACCCACATGCAGTGTCACGAACGCCATGGCGATACCTTTTTCCTTGAGCGCGGCGAGCAGCGGCCGGTCGAAATGCAAACCGGCCGTCGGCGCCGCGACCGCCCCGGGGCGGCGGGCAAAGACCGTCTGGTAGCGTTCTTCATCGACGGCCTCGTCCGGACGGTGGAGATAGGGGGGCAAGGGGACATGCCCGCAGGCCGCCATCACCTCGAAGAGATCGCCCACGGCGCAAAGCCGGACTTCATAGAACTCCCCATGGCGCCCGAGCACCTCTAAAGTGGGCCCGCCCGTGAGCGTAATACGGGCCCCGCCCCGCGGCGGTTTGCTGGCCCGGATCTGGGCCGTCGCACGACGCTTGGAAAGCACGCGTTCCAGCAACACCTCGACCGCGCCGCCGCTATCTTTGTGTCCATACAGCCGCGCTTTCATCACCCGCGTGTCGTTGAAAACCAAGAGATCCTCGGACCGGAGCAGATCCACGATGTCCGCGAACCTGCCATCGCCCATCGCGCCCGTCGCGGCGTCTAGGCACAATAAGCGGCTCGCGCCGCGCTCGGCCGCGGGATAGGTGGCGATGCGTTCCGGAGGCAGATGGTAATGGAAGTCGCTTCGATACATCCTGCCTAGGGTATCGCGTTGCGAGGTAGAATGCCTCGTGGCGGATTTGCGATCCGTCGCTCGGAGCCAGCGCATTGTAACGCCCGGAGAGCGACTCCTGAGACGGTACCGTTACTCCGAAGGGCCTTTGAGAATGTGGATGTCGCCTACCAGTCCCGTCACCCGTCGCTTCTCAGCCCAATCCGCGGTGTTTCCTATGCCGCCGCTCGTCGTCCTCGGCGGGGCAGTTCGGAACTGTCTTGAGGTACGATCCTGAGCATATACCCGATTCGGGCCAGTGCCTCGTTGAGCCTATCGAGCGCAATATGTTTGCGGCGAGCAAGCACATGGCTCAGCATGTCCTCGGACAAGCCCGTGGCCTCACAAAATTCCCGGCGCGTCTTGAAGCGAGCGCGGATGAGTTGCTCGATCTCGTCTCGGTAATCCGGGATCCGAGCAATGCCCTGCGAGACTGCCAGCCGGCTGCCGAGGTCCTGGGCAATGCGGTAGAGATCCGTCTGACGCACCTTCGAACGGGACAGGCCGCGGTCGTGATAGAACTCTCCGACGAGCTTCATCCAGAAGTTGGCGAACTCGTGCCATGGAGGTGCGCGATCGGTGCGTTGCTTTATGCTCTTAAGCAACCTCCGCTCACCTGCGTCCAATTGAGCGAGCGATAACTCGCGTCCCTTGAGATCAACGTAACGGTCACCCAGACTCATTTCCTCTCGCCTCTATGAACTCGACCTGGCCGGCGACGATCAGGTAGATGCTCTTCTGAGCAAAGACCTCACACGCCTCCGACAACAGCGCTCGTAACTGTTTGAGCCTTCTGCGCGGCAGAGCGACGGTATACTTGTACGACCTGTCGCTCACCTTCTCGCCGGTATCCGGGTCTTGGTAGAAACCCTCGTGTAAGCCAGGGGCCAGCGTGCGGCCGCCGAAAAGTTCGAACAGCATATCGTCGAGCCATTCCCAAGCTTCAGAAGAATGCAACCAGCCGTCAGATAAGTTCGCATCGCGATGAACCGGTATAAGAAACGAACATTCCTTGCGGCCGCACTCCAATGTGCATATCTCGCCATAAGACGCCCAAAATTCTGGGCACCAGTAAAGCCCGGCCCCAGCCGCTCCCAGGAATAGGATTTCGGCCAGCGGTTCCCGGCCAAGGTACAGCCGTGTTGACCAATAGTCAAGTATTAGCGATGCTCGCTTCGCAACGGCAAACCCTAACCGGTGTGGAGCGCGACTTTCGCGAAGCCCTGCTTATCGCGAAACCCGCTGGCGACCGTGAAGGCGTCGCGGTCCGTTCCGGCAGGCGTTAAAGCGTTTGGCGTGGGCGTATTGCTTTGCGGGCGATCACTACCGCCGGGTGCTGTATACTCGCCAAGCCAACCTCTCGCGCCTGATACGGCACGGTATCTACACGGAAACGATGATTGCTACAGCATTCGGTGTGTCGTCTTCTACGGTTAGTCGTGTGACCAAAAAGATGGAGTGAGAGATGGAGACGTGCCCTTGTTTACGCTGCCAGTCTTGTAATCCGTAACGCGTTAGGTTACAGTCCGCCCGGTGATCCGCGGCTTCAAGCACAAAGGTTTGGGCAAGTTCTTCGAGACCGGGTCCAGAGGAGGCATCCAGACACAACACACTGAACGGCTGCGCCTTATTTTGGGCCGTCTGAATGCGGCCACCGCTCCGAAAGATATGGCGCTTCCCGGGCTGGACCTTCATCCGCTCAAGGGTGACCGGAAGGGTGGTTGGGCGGTGTCGGTAAGCGGGAACTGGCGGGTCACATTTAAGTTCGTTGGGAAGGACGCTAATTCCGTCGATTACGAGCATTATCACTGAACAGAGCATCGCAATGCGTATGCACAACCCCCCTCATCCGGGCGAGATCATCAAATCCCTTTGCCTTGAGCCCTTGGGCGTGAACGTCACGCGGGCCGCGGAGGCCCTCGGCGTCAGCCGCAAGACGCTCTCTGCCATTCTGAACGGCCGGGCCGGTATCAGTCCCGAGATGGCCGTTCGTCTTTCCATTGCGTTTGCTACGTCCGCTGAAAGCTGGCTCAATCAGCAAACGCAGTACGATCTTTGGCATGCGGAGCGGCGTCGCAAGGAGCTTCGGGTTGCTAAGCTCGCCGCGGCATAACATACGGGGTCAAGTCTCCCGTCTTGCATAGATTACCTCTCTAATCTGAAAGCTGGGAGACTTGACCCCAGTTGGCCGAGGATCTCATGCATTTAGTGTTAGGCAGTGAGAAATGACCTTCATTCGGTAGCAGCGCCATCCGAAAAACGACTTTTTCAACAGATCGAGTCTCGCCCTCCGCTAAGGAAGCATACCGACAATCGGCTCGTTCGCCCTGCGGTTCTGTCGGTGTTCACCGTCGGCGTTGTAGGCTCGTCGAACACACGGCCTTAGCTTTCCCCATGTTCTTAGCGTTGCCGGACGTAGTTCCCCCTCCTTAGAATGGCTGCCGATATCTCAAGCCGCCACATAAGGATGGACTTCTTGTTCTAGGCGGGAAGCTAACGCGTGTTGCGCCTGGAGCAGGTCGTACCGCGTTTGGAGGTTTAACCAGAACTGGGCTTCCATCCGAAAGAAGTGACCTAGCCGCAGGGCCGTATCGGCGGTAATAGAACGCTTGCCCTGAACGATTTCGCCGATGCGCCGTTGGGGGACGCTGATGTCTTTCGCTAATCGATATTGCGTGATGCCCATCGGTTTGAGGAATTCTTCCAAGAGGATTTCACCCGGATGTATGGGCTCAAAATCGCGCTGACTCATAAACCGATCTCAATGATAATCCACAATCTCGACATCGTAAGCATCGCCGTCTTGCCACACGAAACATAGCCGCCATTGCTCGTTGATGCGAATGCTGTATTGACCTGCTCTATGCCCGCTAAGCTTCTCAAGCTTATTGCCCGGAGGCACTTTTCAGAGACTCCAGCCGAGTAGCCGCGGACAACATTTCCAACTTGCGGGCAGCAGCACGTTGGATATCCTGGGATAAGCGCCGGGATAAGCGACCTTCATAAATTCCTTCAGTCTCCTTACACTTGAAGGCCTTGATCACGAACCGATACTAACGACTGGCGGTACTATCGTCAATCGATGATAGTAGCGGGTTCCCCCCTTTACAAGGGCTTGATTATTCCCGCACCGCTTCCCGATACTCCCTACTGGCAGCGGTCGAATTTGACGTCGTGCGGCGCTGGTGTCTACACGCAAACGATGACTGCTACGGCATTCGGCGTATCGTCTTCTACGGTTAGCCTGTGATCAACGAGATGGAGTGAAAGATGGGAGACTTGACCCCAATTGGCCGAGGATCTCATGCATATAGTTGATAGGCAGTGAGAAATGACCTTCATTCGGTAGCAAGCGTAGATCAGACCGAGGTAAGGCGGCGGCCAGGTAGCGGGCGTGCGCGGGCGGCACCACCTGATCGCGGCCACCCTGCCAGAGTGTAACCGGTAGCGCGATGTTCGAGAGCTCAAAACCCCAGGGATTCGCGTAGAGCGCAAACTCATGCATCGCCGCGCGTGCTCCTTGCCGAAACGCCTCTTGCATGGATGCCACAAGCGTAGGGCGTACCTCGGGGCGCGTTAACGCCGCGCGGTCGGTATCGTCGGCCAGCCGGGTGAGCAGGGAATAGGCGATCTCCGGATATTTGCCCATGAGGAAGGGTGGGCCGATGCCATAGACAGGCTTTAACAACCAGCGGGCCCGCCGGGCTAAAAAAAAGCCGAACCGGGCGTGCCAGCGTTGCCCTTGAATTGCCCACGTTTGGAAGACCGGTCCCAGGCCCCCGACGAGGGCGCCCGCGGTGACCCGCTCGGGAATGGCGTGCGCGCACGCGAGCGCATAGGGGCCACCGCCGGAAACGCCCAGGATCGCGAAGCGCTCGGTACCCAAGACCTTAGCCAACTGCGCGAGGTCCCCCGGCCACGCGGCCAGCGTGTGATTCTGGGTAAAATCGGAGAGACCGTAGCCCGGACGGTCTACCGAAATCAAGCGCAGCCCGAGCTTGACTGCGGCCGGCTCGAGGACCCGCGCTTCAAGCCGCGAGGCGGGAAAGCCGTGACAGTAAAAGATCGGCTTACCATCCGGGATCCCGTACTCGCTGAAAGCCAGCATGCGCCCATCGATAAGCTGGATGCGGGTCACTGTAGGCAGCGCTTTGCTACAATCCCGGAACGGTCTTAAGCTTAAGTCCGTCATGCATGAACCCTGAAGGTCTGAGCGTACCGTCCTGACGATGTGGACCGATCGCAGAGAAAAAATAATGAAAATCGTGATTGCGCCCGACTCCTTCAAAGAGAATCTTACCTCCCTAGAGGTTGCGACCGCCATCGAGCGCGGGATCCGCCGTGTCCTGCCCAAGGCGCGATGCGTCAAGATCCCGATGGCCGACGGTGGCGAGGGCACGGTACAGTCACTGGTCGATGCCACGGCGGGCAGCCTGCTGCGAAAGCGCGTGCGCGGTCCCCGTGGCGAACCGGTGGACGCTCGTTACGGCATCCTCGGTGACGGCGAGACCGCGGTGATCGAAATGGCCGAGGCGTCCGGGCTGCCGCTAATCCCGAGAGCGGAGCGAAACCCGCTCGAGACGACCACCTACGGTACCGGGGAGCTCATTGTTGATGCCGTCGCAAGGGGGATCAAGTCCATTATCATCGGCATCGGCGGTTCGGCGACGGTCGATTGCGGAACGGGCATGGCGCAAGCGCTCGGGGTGAAATTCATGGGCGCCAACGCTAAGGAGATCACCACGCTATGCAGCGGCGGTATGCTCGATCAGATCGCCAAGATCGATTTGAGCGGTCTCGATCCGAGGGTGAGAAAAACCCGAATCATTATCGCCAGCGACGTGGATAATCCTTTGTATGGCCGGCGCGGCGCGGCCTATGTCTTCGGTCCGCAAAAAGGCGCGACCCGGGAGATGGTGAAGCTGCTCGATAGCAATCTCCGGCGCATGGCGGCGGTGATTAAGCGGGATTGCGGCACCGACGTCGCCAAGTTCAAGGGCGCCGGCGCCGCTGGAGGATTAGGGGCGGGGCTAGTTGCTTTTGCCCGGGCGCGGCTTAAACGCGGCGTGGATCTGGTGATCGAAGCGACGCAACTGAAGCGCTACTTGCAGGACGCGGATCTGGTCATTACCGGCGAGGGGCGGGTCGATTTTCAGACCGCGTTCGGCAAAACCCCGGCAGGAGTCGCAAAGGCGGCCAAGCAATTCGGGGTGCCAGTCGTAGCCATCGGCGGGGGGCTTGCGGACGATGCTCGGGAGGTCTATTCCCACGGCATTGACGCCCTCGAAGCGGGGGCCGCGCGCGACATGGATCTCGCGGAGGCCGTGCGTCTCTCGAGGCAGCACTTGGAGAACGCGGGTGAGCGCGTGATGCGCCTGATCTTGATCGGAAAACGCTTAGGGAAACTCTGAATAAGTGTTATGAGCACGCCCAGCTGCGCGAAGCCGCGCAGCGAGACGCGAGACATATCATGTAGATAGGCGAGCGGCGAGCGAGCACGCGACAAAGCAGATGGGCGGCGCAGTAGCTTATTCAGAGTTTCCTTAGGTTAAGGCCGGGCGCGGGCGCCCGGCGGCCGGGCCGGTGAATGTTTCGCGCCGGTCAACAATGAGTCGCGGATGCGTCGCTTTCGAGTTCGGAGAAGCGCACCGGCAGCATTTCCTTGGTGGACAAACTACCCGCGGGATCTTTTTCTACGACGATGAGTTTTTGCGCATCGGCGAGCCCGGCGGGGATCACCATCCTACCACCGGGCTTGAGCTGGTGTAGCAGGGGCGGGGGGATCAGATCCGGCGCCGCGGTGACGATGATCTTGTCGAACGGCGCAATTTCGGGCCAGCCGAAATAGCCATCACTGATGCGTGTTTCGATGTTGCGGTAGCCCAACTGTCCGAATCGGCGCTGAGCTTGCTGCGATAACTCTTCGATGATGTCCACGGTGTAGACCTTGGCTGAAAGCTTCGCGAGGACTGCCGCTTGGTAGCCAAGGCCGGTGCCGATCTCGAGCACCGTGTCGGTAGCGGTCAAGGCCAGGAGATCGGTCATCAACGCAACGATAAACGGCTGGGAAATGGTTTTATTATAACCGATGGGCAAGGGCGTGTCGGCGTAGGCGTAGCCCTGGAATTCCACCGGCACAAATTCATGCCGCGGGATTTCGGCCATCACCTGCATCACGCGCGGGTCCAGCGTGGATTTTCCGATGAAATCGACGCACATGCCGGTATGCGTCTCGATGTCGGAGATCATGTGCTGCTGCATGGAAGCGAAGAGCGGTTCATTCATCTCGGATCACACGCGGATGGCCGGCATTTCTATCGCGGTCAAAGCGGCTTCTGCCATGGGTCATCGAGAAGCAAGGTGAAGAATGGCGTGGCGGTTCCTAGCGCTTTCCGTACTGCAGAGGCGCGCCCTTGCGCTGGGCATAGATATAGGTCTCCAGCGCGCGCATCTCGGAGGAATCCGGGCCAAGCTTTTTGCCCCGCACGGGATTTTCGATGCACCAGTTGATTGCGTCTCGCAACAGCGCGACCCGCCCGAGCTGGGCCTGAAACTTCGGGTAAGTCTCGGGGTGGGTATTCGATCCATCCGGATGGCACATATCGCAGGAGACGGCGATAGTGCTCTTTAGCCGATCGCCGCTGTGAAAGATGCGCGAGCCTTCCACGGCCAATTTGTACGTCTCTTGTTGCCAGACATTCACATCCTCGGGGGTAACGCTACCGTAGGTCGATCCCTGGCCCTTGCCGATCAGACCCTTGTTGTCGGCCGGAACCACCACCTTGTGCTTGGCCAGCTCTTCGGCCATCCAGTCGCGTGCTTCGCCGCGGCGCTTCCATTGCGCCATGGCCGCGTCATCGATCGCGGGATCTTGCCCGGCGGGGGCCGTGTAGCCTTTGCCACCGCTTGGCTGCTCCGTGCGTCCCTGCGAAGATAGTAACAACGTTACCACGAAGCCGGCACCAACGAGGAGCTTGAATGTGCGCATTTTCTTATCCTCTCGAAACGACTGGGTGAGAGCTTGTGAAAAAATCGTCGCGAGCGAAGGGAAGTCGCGGTCCGCCGGAGCGCAGGACGGTTTCGCCGGGAGCGAAACGGCGCGCAAGCCCCGCAGGGGCGAGTCCCAAGGATGGGACGAGCAACCGGAGTGTATGTTGAAATACATGAGGATTCCGAGCACCGCCGGAGCGCGAGGTTCCGAGCGCAGTAGATTTTTTCACAAGCTCTGAGTCGTCAATAACTTTGAAGATTAGGCGTAAGCGGCACGGCGCTTTTGCCCTCGCTTGTCAAATAAGCGCTAGCGACCTGGACGGGGTTGCGGTTCCAAAGATTATAAAGTTTATCGACGAGGCCACCCGCTTTGACGCCGACCGATCCATCCCCGAGCGCGTCGTTGGGATTGAAGGGATCGGCGCGGTTCATCTGCACCGTGAGGGCCGGCAGCCCCTCGGGCGCATAGGGCCACGGCCAAGCGGTGGACAGCATCCCATGGAAATGGATGTTGCCGATCCGATGGGTAAGCATCTGGTGGGTGTGCCCGTGCACGACCACCACCTGCTTGAAGCGCTGCAATAGCGCCTGTACCTCCTCGGCGTCCTCGGTCCAGAAGTTCCACGGGCGATAGTATTTGTATAGCGGGGAGTGCGAGAACACGATGAGCGGCGTGTCATCGGAATAGGCAGCGAGGTTGTTCTTGAGCCAAGCCTGCTGCTCCGTCCCGACCTTGAAGCGGCTCTGGATGCCATTGTCGAGCCCTGCCACCGTCTGCATCCGCTCCATCCCCGTCATGCCACGCTCGCTCCAGAAGTCATCTTCCATCACACTGTGGAGCACGACAAAGTGGACGCCCTTGTGATCAAACGAATAGGCAGGTTCGCCAAACAGCGTGCGCCATTTCTCGCCCAGGTCCAGAAACCAGTCGTGCTCGCCCACCATCATCTTGACCGGCGCCTTGAGGCTCTTCAGGATCTGCGCGCCGAGCTCGAGCTCCAGGGGCTGACCCAGTTGCGCGAGATCACCCCCATAGAGCACGAAATCCGGCTGCGGGGCCATGTGGTTGATGTCGTCGACGGCGCGCAGCAACTGCCGAACGAAGCGGTCATTGAGCTCGCGTTTATAGAGATGCGAGTCGGAGATATAGGCGAAGGTGAAATTCACCGGACCCGCCTCTCCGGTCGCGGCGTGGGCCACCTGCACTGGCTGAAAACTGTGGAAGTTGAATTCCACGCCGCGCGCGAGCGCGGCCGCTGCGGCGGCGGCGGAGAGCTTGAGAAAGCTCCGGCGGTCGAGGTTTTTCAAGCCACGGAACAATGCCTCGCGTTCTTCGTAGTATCTCGTCTCAACGCTCTTAACGATTGTTCGTTTCATCTTTGTGCCTCCAAACTTATCTGGTCCCGCCCATGACCCGCTCTTCAAACGGCAATACGCGACGCTCGGCCATCGCCGTGTCGCGGAAGGGGCGCTTCGCCGCTGCCAGCGTACGCTGTTGCGTAAAGGCGCGCTGATTTTGCTCCGCCAAACGCGCATCGCTCAGAGTAAACATGAACTCCACGACGGCATCGATTTCATCTTCGCTCAAGGCCAGCGGTTCGATGCCGCCGTCCAGAAACGGATTGGGCTCGCCGCCTTTGTTATAGTGATCCATCACGTCCCACAGCGTCTCCATGGACCCGTCATGCATGTAGGGGCCCGTCAGTGCGATATTGCGCAATTGCATGGTCTTGAACGCCCCGATGTCGGCACGATCCTTCGTAACCATGAACCGGCCAAGCTCCGACAGATCGGTCTCAATCGCCAGGCGATCCACCGCTTTCATACCCCCTTCGTGCCCCAGGGCATCGAGAGCCCGGCGCGCTAGCTCTTCGAAATTTTGCTTGCGTGCCGCCACCCCGATATTGTGAAATCGATTGTCGCTGCCGATGGGAATGGAAGGGTTCATCTGGTGACAACTCATGCAGCGCCCCTTACCATTGAATAAATTCCAGCCGCGCTTGGCCCCCTCCGAGATGGCCTCCGGGCTGCCCGCGAGGTAGCGATCGAAGGGGGCATCGAGAAACACGAAGGTACGCTCAAAGGCGGCGATGGCCCGCCCCAGATCGTCGTAGTTTGGAGGTCGCCCATAGGCGAAGGAAAACATGCGCTGGTATTCGGGATCATCAGCGATCGCCGCCAGCGCCGCCCCCTCGTTGGCGTGGCCCATCTCGATCGGGTTAAGGATGGGCAGTTTCGCCTGTTCCTCGAGGCTCGGGGCGCGGCCGTCAAGAAACATGGTTTGCAGCAAAAAGGCATTCATGGTGGTGGGGGCATTGCGCTTGCCCAGTGCGCCGTTTATCCCCTCCGAGACCGGGCGCTGGTCGGTAAAGCCTCGGCTAACGTCATGGCAGGTGGCGCAGGCCACGGTGCCGTCCTTGGACAGCCGGGTTTCGAAGTAAAGCTTCTTCCCGAGCGCCACCCGTTCGGATGTCATTTTGTTGTCCTCGGGAATCACAAGCTGTTCCCAGACCTCCGGATCGACGCCGGGCGGGGGCTGGGTTACGTCGCGCTCTGGAAGTAAGCTCTCGATGAGGCTTTTTTGCTGACCCATGTCGAGGGCGCCGTGGGGCCCACGTGGCGCTTCGGTATTCTCTTGCAACCGCGCATTGCAAGCCCCTAACCACGGAAGCACCATGGTAACTAATAGAAAAGCCGTGCGATTTCCAATTTTTAGGTACTGCATTGGTGATCCCCCTTAGTGGCTTACCCTATAGGTAAGCTCTAAGCTCACGGTTCTCTTGTCCACGCCTTCTGGTAAACCTGGTCTTCTGGCGACACGCCGATCGGCCGCCTTCACAATAAATTATAGCGCGCGTTGACTACTTTTGGATTGCTCCTCGCGTTCACGTTTTCGGAAAGTGGGGGGAGCAGGTCGTGCGCACGTCCCGGTGTTGACGCTCAGCGCGGGGTCTGAGCGGGTTGTCTTAAGACATGCCAGAGCGACCGCACGTTTGAGCGGCTCTCGTGCAGCACGATCGTGATGGCGATTTGCTCGATCGCCGCGAGCAAAC
>JBOIDH010000007.1:0-11645 GCA_050740495.1 Gammaproteobacteria bacterium
AAGTATGGCGGGGAGGTCAAGGGCTATGATCAGATCGACAATGCGCCCGAGGAGAAGGCGAGGGGGATCACGATAGCGACGGCGCATGTGGAGTACCAGAGTGAGAAGCGGCACTATGCGCATGTGGACTGTCCGGGGCATGCGGATTATGTGAAGAACATGATCACGGGGGCGGCGCAGATGGATGGGGCGATATTAGTGGTGAGTGCGGCCGATGGGCCGATGCCGCAGACGCGCGAGCACATTTTGTTGGCGCGCCAAGTCGGGGTGCCCTACATGGTGGTGTACATGAACAAGGCGGACATGGTGGATGATGCGGAGTTACTGGAATTAGTGGAGATGGAGGTGAGGGAGTTACTGGACAGTTACAAGTTTCCCGGGGAGAAGACGCCGGTGGTGGTAGGGAGTGCGTTGAAGGCCTTGGAGGGGGAGGGGAGTGAGCTTGGGGTTCAGTCCATCGAGAAGCTAGTGGCGGCGATGGATGAGTACATTCCGGTGCCCGAGCGGGCGGTGGATCAGCCGTTTTTGATGCCGATTGAGGATGTATTTTCGATCTCCGGGCGCGGGACGGTGGTGACGGGTCGCGTGGAGCGTGGGCGGGTGAAGGTAGGGGAGGAGGTAGCGATTGTTGGGATCCGGGAGACGCAGAAGACGATCTGCACGGGGGTGGAGATGTTTCGGAAGTTATTGGATGAAGGGCAGGCGGGGGACAATGTCGGGGTGTTGCTCCGGGGGACCAAGCGCGAGGAGGTGGAGCGGGGGCAGGTATTATGCAAGCCGGGGAGTGTGACGCCGCACACCCATTTTGAGGCGGAGGTGTATGTGTTATCGAAGGAAGAGGGAGGGAGGCACACGCCGTTTTTCAGCAATTACCGGCCGCAGTTTTATTTTCGCACCACCGATGTGACGGGGGCGGTGGAGTTAGCCCCGGGGGTGGAGATGGTGATGCCGGGGGACAATGTGAAGATGGTGGTGAAGCTGATTGCGCCGATTGCGATGGAAGAGGGGGTGAGGTTTGCGATCCGCGAAGGGGGCCGTACCGTCGGGGCCGGCGTCGTCGCTAAGGTCGTCGAGTAGCGCTAGCGGGCGCCTATGCATAAGACCGGGCCCAAGATGAATCATCCATGACCGACCAGATCATCCGTATCCGTCTCAAGGCCTTCGACCATCGGTTGATCGACCGGTCGACGCGCGAGATTGTCGAGACCGCCCGGCGCACGGGTGCCCAGGTCAGGGGGCCGATCCCTTTGCCCACGAAAATGGAACGCTTTACGATACTGATCTCACCCCATGCGGACAAGGATGCCCGCGATCAGTACGAGATCCGCACCCACAAACGTCTGCTCGACATCGTCAATCCCACCGACAAGACCGTGGATGCACTGATGAAGCTCGATCTGGCGGCGGGCGTCGATGTCCAGATCAAGTTGAGCTGAGCTCGGAGATAGCGCGAATGGCATTGGGCATAATCGGGCGTAAATGCGGCATGACGCGCATCTATAACGAAGAGGGAGCGGCGATCCCGGTTACCGTCATCGCCGCCGACGCTAACCGGATCACACAAGTCAAGACGCTGGAACGCGATGGCTATCGCGCCATACAAGTAACAAAAGGTATCCAAAAACGGGATCGAATTACCAAGGCGCTGGCCGGAATCTATAAAAAAGCAGGTGTCGAAAGCGGGCAGGGTTTGTGGGAGTTCCGGCTGGAAGCGAGCGAAGGCGAGGCGCTCAGCGTCGGCCAGGAAGTCAAGGTCGATGTATTCAAAGCGGGCGAGATGGTCGACGTGAGCGGTGCCACACAGGGGAAAGGCTTCGCCGGGACGATCAAACGGCATCACTTTAGATCCGGGGACGCCACGCACGGTAACTCGCTTTCGCACCGCACGCCTGGTTCCACCGGGCAGCGTCAGACCCCCGGCCGCGTGTTCAAGGGCAAGCACATGCCGGGGCATCTGGGTAACGTGAATCGCACGGTCTCGAATCTGGAGGTGGTGCGCGTCGATGCCGAGAGAAACCTGCTGCTCGTGAAGGGCGCCGTGCCGGGCGCGCGCGGTGGCCATTTGGTCGTCCGGCCGGCGGTCAAGGGGCGTTAGCATGGAGCTTCAGGTCCAATCGGGTGACACCGGGGACGTGGTCGGTGCCGTCGCGGTTTCCGAGCAATTGTTTAACGCCAAATACAATGAGCCCCTCGTGCATCAAGTAGTAACGGCCTACCTCGCCGCGGGCCGTAGCGGGACCAAGGCCCAAAAGTCCCGCGCGCAGGTCCGGGGCGGTGGCCGGAAGCCGTGGAAACAAAAGGGCACGGGAAACGCTCGCGCCGGCAGCTCACGCAGTCCGCTGTGGCGAAGCGGTGGGGTCACGTTCGCGGCGGTGCCGAGAGATTACGCGCAAAAGGTCAATCGAAGAATGTATACAGGTGCACTCCGGTCCATCCTCTCCGAGCTCGCACGCACGGGGAGACTCAAGATCGTGGACGCATTAGTGATGCATTTGCCCAAGACGAAAGTGCTCATCGAGCGGCTTAAGGTCTTGGGTCTTGAGACAGGATTAATCGTCGTCGACCGAGATGAAAGGAACCTCGAGCTGGCATCCAGGAACCTCCCGCACGTCGAGGTCACCGGCGCGCGTGCGCTCGATCCGGTCCGTTTGATCGAGCACCAGGCGGTGCTTATGACGCAAGACGCCCTCAAGCTCGTCGAGGCCCGGCTCGCATGAACCAGGAGCGGTTGCTGCAGGTTCTCATCGAGCCCCGGGTTTCGGAGAAAGCGACGCGGCTTGCGGACAGCGAGCGGCAGTTCGTATTTCGCGTGCTCCCCAACGCAACCAAACCCGAGATCAAGCAAGCGGTCGAGCTGATGTTTAAGGTCGAAGTCGAAGGCGTGAGGGTTTGCACGATCAAGGGGAAAGTTAAGGCGAATCGCCGCATGCGGGGACGCCGTTCGGACATAAAGAAAGCCTATGTCAGCCTCAAACCCGGATTTGACATCAATTTCGTGGGTAAGGAGTAAGCCGCCGTGGCATTGAAGCAGCTCAAACCGACCTCGGCGGGTACGCGCGGCGTGGTGCGGGTAGTGACGCCCGGGTTGCACAAGGGTGATCCTCATTGGCCGCTGACTGAAAAACAGACACGCAAAGTTGGACGCAACAATAGTGGCCGAATTACGGTGCGCCACAGGGGAGGCGGGCATAAGCAACATTACCGCATCATCGATTTTAAGCGCCGTAAGGACGGGATCCCGGCGCGCGTTGAGCGTATCGAGTACGATCCGAACCGCAGCGCCCATATCGCGTTGCTGCTGTATGCGGACGGCGAGCGCCGTTACATCGTCGCACCTAAAGACGTGCGAGCGGGCATGCGTTTGATGTCGGGGAGCGAGGCGGCGATTCAGCCGGGGAATTCGTTGGCCTTGCGCAACATTCCTGTCGGCACGACGATTCATTGCGTGGAGCTACGGCCCGGAAAAGGCGCCCAGTTGGCCCGGAGCGCGGGCGCCGCGGTGCAACTGATCGCTCGGGAAGGGGGGCATGCGACCTTGCGGCTGCGGTCCGGGGAAGTCCGGAAAGTTCCTCTCGATTGCCGGGCGACCATTGGAGACGTTGGCAACAACGAGCATGCCCTGCGTTCGCTCGGTAAAGCCGGCGCGACGCGCTGGCGAGGTATCCGCCCAACGGTGCGCGGCGTGGCCATGAATCCTGTCGATCATCCGCACGGGGGCGGGGAAGGCAAGAGCTCCGGGGGGCGGCACCCGGTGAGCCCATGGGGTCAGCCCACCAAGGGCCACAAGACTCGGAAAAACAAGCGGACGACCGGCATGATCGTGCGCAATCGGCATAAGGCAAGTTAGCGTCCGGCGGCTCGCGTGCCACGCTCACTAAAAAAAGGGCCGTTCATAGATCACCACCTTGCCGCAAAGGTCGCCAAGGCCCGCGACAGCAAGGACAAGCGGCCCATCAAGACCTGGTCGCGCCGCTCGGTGGTAGCGCCGGAGATGGTCGGGATCACGATCGCCATCCATAATGGACGCCAGCACCTGCCGGTTTATATTACCGAGAATATGGTCGGACATAAGCTCGGGGAGTTTGCGGTAACGAGGACCTTTCGCGGCCATTCGGCCGATCGCAAGGCCAAGAGTCCGTAAGACCCACGCATAAGGCAGGTCAAGCATGGTAACGGCAGCTAAACTTCTGTTCGTGCGGGTGTCTCCGCAAAAGGCGCGCCTGGTTGCGGATCAAATCCGCGGGCTCCCGGTGGATCGCGCCCTGAGTGTATTGGCGTTCAGTGGTAAAAAGGCCGCGGGAATCATCAAGAAAGTGTTAGAATCGGCGATTGCAAATGCGGAGCACAATGACGGCGCGGACATCGATGCGCTTAAAGTTGAAACCATAATGATTGATACCGCGCCGATGATGAAGCGGGTGGTAGCTCGAGCCCGGGGGCGCGCCAATCGACTCATGAAAAGGACCAGCCACATCACCGTCCGCGTCGCGGAGTAACGAGATAGCCATGGGACAGAAGGTTCATCCAACGGGTATACGCCTCGGGATCGTCAAAGACTGGTCATCGAAGTGGTATGTCGATTCGAAGAAGTACGCGGATTATCTAAATATGGATCTCGCCGTGCGCGAGTTCTTGCGCAAGAAACTGCGGCAGGCCTCGGTCAGCCGCATCCAAATAGAGCGGCCGGCGAACAATGCGCGCATCATTATTCATACGGCTAGACCCGGTATCGTCATCGGCAAAAAGGGTGAAGACATCGAGTCGCTGCGCAAGCAAGTGTCGCGGTTGATGGCCGTGCCGGTGCAGATCAGCGTCGAGGAGATCCGTAAACCAGAGCTGGATGCTTATCTCGTTGCGGAGAGTGTCGCGGGTCAGCTCGAGCGCCGTATCATGTTCCGCCGGGCGATGAAACGGGCGGTGACCAACGCCATGAGGCTCGGGGCGCAGGGGGTCAAGATCCACGTCGCCGGAAGGCTCAACGGCGCGGAGATCGCCCGTTCCGAGTGGTACCGGGAAGGGCGGGTGCCCTTGCACACCTTGCGGGCGGACATCGATTACGGTTTAGCGGAGGCCAAGACGACCTACGGCGTGATAGGCGTAAAGGTTTGGATCTTCAAAGGGGAGGTGATAGATCGCGCGGTAGCGATAGAAGATCGGAGCGTGGACGGCGCCCTGCCTCGTTTAATCGGCTAAGCGACTATGCTTCAACCTAAGCAAACGAAGTATCGTAAGCAGCAGAAGGGCCGCAATCGCGGTATGGCGACCAAGGGCCTACGCGTAAGCTTTGGCGAGTATGGGTTAAAAGCCACCACGGCGGGACGGATCACGGCACGCCAGTTGGAAGCGGCGCGGCGCGCGATTTCGCGCTCTGTGAAGCGGGGCGGCAAGCTGTGGATTCGAGTGTTCCCCGACAAGCCCATCACGACCAAACCCTTGGAAGTCAGGCAAGGCAAAGGAAAGGGAAACGTGGAGTATTGGGTCGCGCAGGTGCAGGCGGGCCGCGTGCTGTACGAAGTGGAAGGCGTGCCCGCCGATATCGCGCGCGAGGCGTTTCGCTTGGCAGGGGCTAAACTCCCCGTGAATACTACGATGGCGAGCCGGACGCTGTTATGATGCAAGCGAACGAACTGAGGAAAAAACAACCCGGCGAGCTGCAAAGTCTATTATTGGACCTGCGGCGGGAGCAATTTAATTTGCGTATGCAAAGAGGCGCCGGTCAAACGGTGAGGCCGACCCGGCTCCAGGGTGTGAGGCGCGAGATCGCCCGCGTGAAGACCGTGCTTCACGAGCTGAAGCAAGGCGAGTCCGCATGAATGAGCCGCTAAGAGCGCCGCGGATCCTGATCGGTCAGGTGGTCA
Organism: Gammaproteobacteria bacterium; assembly: GCA_050740495.1. Lineage (GTDB taxonomy): Bacteria > Pseudomonadota > Gammaproteobacteria > JACCXJ01 > JACCXJ01 > USCg-Taylor. Next base: position 5,859 of record JBOIDH010000007.1, read on the forward strand.
GCGATAAGATGCAAAAAACCGTTGCCGTGCTCGTCGAGCGCAAGGTATTGCACCCCTTGTACAAGAAATACATACGCCGTTCGACGAAATTACTCGCCCACGACGAAGCCCGTGCCTGTAAGCAAGGGGATACGGTGGCTATCGAAGAGTGCCGGCCGATCTCGAAGCGGAAAAGCTGGCGCGTTCAAAAGCTTATCCAGCGTGCCGCGGAGCTTTGAACCATGTCGCTGTCATGGCCGCGTTTAGGACCTGAGCAATGATACAGATGCAATCGAATTTGGATGCGGCCGACAACAGCGGAGCGCGGCGCTTGATGTGTATTAAGGTTTTGGGCGGGTCAAAGCGCAGGTATGCTCACGTCGGCGATATCATTAAAGTCACGATTAAGGAGGCCATCCCTCGGGGCAAGGTAAAAAAGGGCGAGGTGTATGACGCGGTGGTCGTGCGTACGAGAAAGGGAGTGCGGCGAGCGGACGGATCGGTGATTCGATTCGATGGTAATGCCGCGGTGTTATTGGATAAGCAGTTGCAACCCATCGGGACACGGATTTTTGGCCCGGTCACGCGGGAACTGCGTACCGAGCGGTTTATGCGAATCATTTCGTTGGCGCCTGAAGTCCTCTGAGGCGAGCAATGCGTAAAATCAAGAAAGGTGATCAAGTCATCATCTCCGTGGGTAAATCGAAAGGCCACCGCGGGGCGGTGACGCGCGTTTTGCCCAATGACCGGGTCGTGGTCGAGAGCGCCAATATGGTAAAGCGCCACACTCGGCCTAACCCGCGCTTGGGCGCCCCGGGCGGGATCGTCGAGAAAGAAGCGCCCATCCATATTTCGAATGTGGCGCTATATAACCCACAGACTAAAAAGGCCGACAAGGTCGGCTTCAAATTACTCGAGGACGGCCGCAAGGTGCGCTATTTCAAATCCTCAGGAGAAGTAGTAGACACCTAACACAGGTATTGGCATGCCCCGATTGCGTACAATTTATCGCGAAACCATCGTCGCAGAATTGCAAAAGGCGTATGGGTACAAGAGCGTCATGGCGGTCCCCCGGATTATCAAAATCACGCTGAACATGGGGCTTGGCGAAGCGGTGGCGGATAAGAAGATTGTCGACCATGCGGTCGACGATTTAACGCGCATCGCCGGCCAGAAACCGGTGGTGACGCGAGCGCGTAAATCGATTGCCAACTTCAAGATTCGGGACGGTTGGCCTATCGGCTGCAAGGTGACGCTGCGGAGCGAACGCATGTATGAGTTTTTGGATCGCTTGATCAATATCGCGATACCGAGGATCCGCGATTTTCGCGGCTTGAGCGGCCGGGCCTTCGACGGACGAGGGAATTACAGCTTCGGCGTGAAGGAGCAGATTATTTTTCCGGAAATCGATTACGACAAGATCGACGTGATCCGGGGCTTGGATATCTGCATTACCACCACCGCAAGGACAGACGATGAGGCGCGGGCCTTGCTGACCGCGTTCAAGCTTCCGCTGCGTCACTGATCCCAAGGTAAAGAAATGGCAAAGACATCGATCATCAATCGCGGCCTGCGGCGGCTGAGGCTGGTAAAAAAATACGCGGCCGCGCGCGCGCGCCTAGCGGCGCAAATGAAAGACACCACGCTCGGCGAAGAAGATCGTCAGCAGGCGCGGGTGAAGCTGCACATGCTGCCTAGAGACTCGAGCCCGGTCCGGCTGCGCAATCGATGTCGGGCTACGGGGCGACCGCGCGGTTTTTACCGCAAGTTCGGCTTATCGCGCAACAAACTGCGGTTGGCCGCGATGAACGGTGACGTCCCGGGTTTGGTCAAGGCAAGTTGGTAACCATGCGCGCCGTCACGGCCTGCTATTATCGTTTTTGGAAGGTACGGTAAAAGTATGACCATGCAAGATCCGATTGCGGACATGTTCACCCAGCTCCGCAATGGACAAGCGGCGGGCAAGCGGTGTGTTGTGCTGCCGGCGTCCAGGCAAAAAAGCGCACTTGCCGAGGTGCTCAAGCGCGAGGGTTATATCGAAGACTATTGCGCGCAGGAGCACGATGGAAAGCCGGCGCTTGCGGTGACGCTCAAGTATTTCGAAGGACGGCCCGTGATCGAGAAAATCAAGCGCGCCAGCCGTCCGGGCCTGCGTATCTACCGCTCGCGAAACGCTATTCCCAAAGTCAGCGGCGGTCTAGGGATCGCCATCGTGAGTACGTCGCAGGGGCTCATGTCCGACCGCGAGGCGCGAGAGCGCGGCATCGGCGGCGAAGTGCTGGGCTACGTCGTCTGAGGGTAGCCATGTCCAGAGTCGCGAAAAATCCGGTACCGCTCCCGAAGGAGGTCAAGGCCACCGTGACGGACCAGACCGTGATTCTGAAAGGTTCTCAAGGTACGATGTCACGGGAGTTTTCCAATTTGGTGGAGATCATCAATAAAGACCAGAGCTTGTGCGTGTCCTCCAAGGATGGCTCCAAGGCCGGCCGCATGTTCGCGGGCACGACGCGGGCGTTGTTGGCCAATATGCTAGAAGGTGTCGCCACGGGGTTCCAGAAAAAACTGGAGATCACCGGGGTGGGCTATCGCGCCCAAGTACAGGGCAGGGTATTGAACCTCACGCTCGGCTATTCTCACCCGATTCACTTCGACATTCCCGAAGGCATCACGATCCAGACCCCAAGTACGACGGAAATCGTGGTAAAAGGGGCGGATAAACAGCAGGTGGGACAGATCGCGGCGAATATTCGCAGGTATCGGCCGCCGGAACCTTACAAGGGGAAGGGGATCCGGTACGCTGGTGAAGTGATCAGGCGTAAGGAAGCAAAGAAAGCGTAGCGAGGTAAGGACTTAGGTGGACAGAAAAACGACCCGGCTCAGACGCGCCCGCCGTACTCGCGCGAAGATAAAAGAACTGGGACTGCATCGGCTAAGCGTCTATAAAACGCCGCGGCATATCTACGCCCAAGTGATAGCACCGGCCGGGGCAGAGGTCGTCGCCAGCGCTTCCAGCTTGGATAAGGCGCTACGGGCGGAAATCGGCTACGGCGGCAACATAAAGGCCGCGGCGATCGTGGGTAAAGCCGTCGGTGATCGCGCCAAAGCGGCAGGCCTCGAACGGGTTGCATTCGACCGATCGGGATTCAAGTACCATGGCCGGATCAAGGCGCTGGCGGATGCGGCGCGCGAATCGGGCCTCCGATTTTAGGTGTGGCGGGCATGGCGTTAGAAAGCTTAAGCGAATCGAGCGAAGGTTTTTTGGAGAAACTCGTGCACGTCAATCGCGTCGCCAAGGTTGTTAAAGGCGGGCGCATCTTCGGTTTTTCGGCACTAACGGTAGTCGGTGACGGCGCCGGAAGGGTCGGTTTCGGGCGCGGCAAGGCGCGTGAGGTTCCCGTGGCGATCCAAAAAGCGATGGAGAAGGCTAGAAGAAGCATGTGCTCAATTTCCTTGCGGGACAGTAGCACGGTTCAATACCCCGTTACCGCACGCCACGGCGCGGCCAAGGTTCTCATCCTTCCGGCGCCCGAGGGTACGGGCATCATCGCCGGTGGCGCCATGCGGGCAGTATTCGAGGTGGCGGGAGTGAAAAATGTCGTCGCCAAGTGCATCGGTACAACCAACAAGGTCAATGTGGTCAGGGCGACCATCAAGGGACTGTCCGGCATCCATGATCCCGCCTGGTATGCGGCCAAGCGCGGCAAGACCGTTGAGGAGATTCATGGCGACGCCTAGACCGCAAGGGCGCTTGAAAGTGACTCTGGTGCGGAGTGTGTTTGGGCGCCTAAAGGCTCACCAAGCGTGTGTGCGAGGCTTGGGACTACGGCGCATCGGACACAGCACCGTCGTGAATGACACGCCCGCCATCCGCGGCATGATAACGAAGGTATCCTACCTCTTAGCGGTGGAAGAAACTTGAGATGAGATTTAATACGTTGAAGCCGGCGCGGGGTTCCAAGCGCGAGCGCCGAAGGCTTGGCCGGGGGATGGGTTCGGGTTTGGGAAAGACCGCCGGGCGTGGGCATAAGGGGCAGCGCGCCCGCGCGGGCGGGTACCATAAGCGCGGGTTCGAGGGCGGGCAAATGCCCTTGCAGCGGCGCCTACCGAAATTCGGCTTCGCATCTCGAAGCGCGCGCTACGTATCCGAGGTGCGCTTGGGCGATCTTGTCCGCGTCGATGCGGACATCATCGATTTAGCCGCGCTCAAGGCCGCGAAGCTCGTTGCCGGGCAAGTAAAGCGCGCGAAGGTCATTGCGACCGGGACGCCGGATAAGGCGCTGAAGCTCAAAGGCCTTGCGGTGACGAAGGGCGCCCGCGCGATCATTGAAGCCCAGGGCGGTAAAATCGAGGACTGATGGCGGTCACCCGACCTCTAGGAACCGGCGCGCTCGGCGGCCTCGGTCAGCTCAGCGAGCTGCGGCAACGGGCATTTTTTCTCTTAGGCGCCTTGATCGTCTTTCGGATCACCACGCACATTCCGGTTCCGGGCATCAACCCGATCGCCCTGGCGCAGCTCTTCAATGAGCAGCGCGGCACGATCCTGGACATGTTTAACATGTTCTCGGGAGGCGCGCTGGAACGGTTTTCGATCGTCGCCCTCGGGATCATGCCCTATATCTCGGCCTCCATCATCGTGCAGTTGCTGACAGTCGTCCATCCGACGCTCGAACAGTTAAAGAAAGAAGGCGAGTCCGGCCGGCGTAAACTAACACAATACACGCGCTACGGAACCGTCGGCTTGGCGATGTTTCAAGCCCTGGGTGTCGCCATCGCCCTCGAGGGTCAGCAGGCGGCGTCGCAGGCCTTGGTGCTCAACCCAGGCATGGGTTTTCGCATCACCGCGGTCACGACCTTGGTGACCGGGACCCTGTTCCTCATGTGGCTCGGTGAGCAGATCACCGAACGTGGGATCGGGAATGGCATTTCAATGATCATTTTCGCAGGTATCGTCGCCGGGTTGCCGAACGCGGTCGGGGGTTCGCTTGAGCTTGCCCGCATCGGTGAGCTCCACTACATCACGTTAGTTCTGCTGTTCTGTCTGGTTCTCGCGGTGACGGCGGTCGTGGTCTACGTCGAACGCGGCCAGCGCCGCATCACCGTCAATTACGCCAAACGGCAAGTCGGGCGGCGTACCTACGGTGGGCAAACCAGTCATTTACCGCTGAAGATCAATATGTCGGGCGTCATTCCTCCCATATTCGCGTCGAGTTTGATCCTATTTCCATCGACGCTCGGAAGCTGGTTCGGGAGCACACAGGGGATGGGGTGGTTGGCGGACGTTGCTAACGCCATCTCGCCGGGTCAGCCCCTATACGTCATCCTGTACACGGGCGGGATCATATTTTTCTGCTTTTTTTACACCGCGCTGGTGTTCAATCCCAAGGAGACAGCGGAAAACCTAAAGAAGTCCGGGGCCTTGGTCCCGGGCATTCGGCCGGGCGATCAGACCGCGCGTTATATCGACGGGGTGATGACGCGCTTGACGCTGGCCGGCGCGGCCTACGTGACGCTTGTCTGTTTGCTTCCGGAGTTTTTAATCCTGAAGTTCAATGTGCCTTTCTATTTCGGAGGGACCTCCTTACTCATCATCGTCGTGGTGGTGATGGACTTCATGGCCCAAGTGCAGTCTCATTTGATGTCCCACCAGTATGAAGGTTTGATGAAGAAGGCGAATCTCAAGGGCTATGGCCGGCGGTAGAGAAAAATTATGAAAGTTAGGACGTCTGTAAAAAAGGTTTGCCGAAGTTGCAAGATTGTGCGGCGCCGAGGAGTCGTGCGTGTCATCTGCACCGAAAAACGGCATAAGCA
>JBOIDH010000007.1:11745-16114 GCA_050740495.1 Gammaproteobacteria bacterium
ATGATTAAGAGGTGCTCCCGATGGCCCGCGTAGCCGGCGTCAACATACCTGTACAAAAACATGCGAGCGTCGCGCTTACCCATGTCCACGGGATCGGGCGTAATCGCGCGGGCAAAATTTGCCGAGCGGCCCGCGTGCCGCCGGCGGCCAAGGTAAAGGAATTGAGTGAGGAACAATTGGATGCGCTGCGCGCCGAAATAGCCAAGTACCCCGTCGAAGGCGATCTCCGGCGCGAGGTATCGATGAACATCAAGCGCTTGATGGACCTCGGCTGCTACCGTGGGCTGCGGCATCGCCGGGGTTTGCCGGTACGAGGGCAGCGGACTCGCACCAATGCCAGAACGCGAAAAGGACCCCGCAAGGCAATAAGGAAATAATCATGGCCAACAAGAGTGCCCGTCCGCACAAACGGGCGAAGAAGATTGTGGTTGATGGGGTGGTCCATATCCATGCTTCTTTTAACAACACGATCATTACGATCACCGACAAGCAGGGCAATACGCTCGGCTGGTCCACGTCCGGCGCCAGCGGTTTCCGGGGCTCGCGGAAGAGCACGCCGTTCGCGGCGCAAGTGGCGGCCGAGAAGGTCGGGACCGCGGTGAAGGAATTCGGTGTCGAGACGCTCGAGGTCTACGTCAAGGGACCTGGGCCGGGCCGGGAATCGGCGGTGCGCGCGCTCAATGCGGCCGGATTCAAGATCACCAACATCACTGACGTCACACCCATTCCTCACAACGGATGCCGCCCGCCGAAGCGGCGCCGCGTATAAACGAGATAGACTATGGCCAGATACCTGGGACCGACATGCCGCTTAAGCCGGCGTCAAGGAGTCGATCTCGCGCTCAAGAGCCGCGCCCGGCCGCTCGAAACCAAGTGTCACTTAGACAAACCCCCGGGCCAGCATGGGGAGAGTCGCCAGCGCCGCATATCGGACTATGCGCTGCAACTCAGAGAGAAACAGAAGCTGCGCATCATGTACGGGGTGTTGGAACGTCAGTTTCGCAAAGTCTATCAGGAGGCCGCTCGCCGCAAGGGATCAACAGGCGAAAACCTTCTCAAGCTACTGGAGTCCCGTCTGGACAATGTCGTCTACCGTATGGGGTTTGGGGTGACGCGGGCCGAGGCACGGCAGTTGGTGAGCCACAAGGCTATCTGGGTTAACGGCAAGGCGACCAACATCCCATCCTATGAGGTGCGGGCCAATGACGTCATCAGCGTCTCGCCGAAGGGTCGGACTCAGGTCAGGATCCAGGACGCATTGATACTCTCCGAACAGTACGGATTCCCGGAGTGGGTCGAGGTCGATCCCAAGAAAATGGAAGGGATATTTAAAACCGTTCCGGATCGCGGCGAGCTGCCGCCGGATATCAACGAATCGCTCGTAGTGGCGCTTTATTCGAAGTAGCCGAGAGAGGGCAGTTCGCATGTTGGCAAATACTGTCAGTCTATTAAAGCCACGCCAGATCGACGTCCAAGCGGTGAGCAGCCGCTGTGCGCGCATGATATTGGAGCCCTTGGACCGGGGCTTCGGGCACACCCTGGGAAACGCCTTGCGACGCGTCTTGCTGTCATCGCTTCCGGGCTGTGCCGTCACGGAAGTCACGATCGAAAACGTTTTGCACGAATACACGACCATACCCGGCGTCCAAGAGGATGTTACGGACATCTTGTTGAATCTCAAAGGCCTCGCGATACGCATGCACGCCCGTGACGAGGCGATGTTGACGCTCAATAAGAAGGGCCGCGGCGATGTGCTGGCGCGCGATATCTCCCTAGACCATGACGTAGAAATCGTCAATCCGGAACATCATCTCGCGACCTTGATGGAGGGCGGGGAGCTCCATCTCACGCTGCGGGTCACGCGCGGGCGGGGTTATGTCCCGGCAAATACCCGGACGAACGCCGAGCAGGAAGAGCATGCGATCGGCCGCTTGAAGCTGGACGCCTCGTTTAGCCCTATCCGCCGGGTCGCTTACGAGGTTCAAAATGCCCGCGTCGAGCAGCGCACCGACCTCGATAAATTGGTTATGGAGATTGAAACCAACGGCACCGTGGATCCCGAGACCGCCGTCCGCAGGGCGGCCGGGATTTTACAGGAGCAGTTATCGATCTTCGTCGATCTCAGCGGCGGCGAGCAGCCGACGCCGCAGGGAACGAGGGAATTGGAGATCGACCCGATTTTGCTGCGCTCCATCGACGATCTGGAATTGACGGTGCGCTCGGCGAACTGCCTGAAAGCGGAGAACATCTACTATATCGGCGATCTCATCCAACGTACCGAGGTAGAGTTGCTCAAGACACCGAATCTAGGGAAAAAATCACTCACCGAGATCAAGGATGTGTTAGCCACACGGGGTCTGTCGCTCGGCATGCGGCTCGCTAATTGGCCGCCACCGGGCTTGCAAAAAGTCTCGGCCGGAGCTGAAGCGGCCGGACCTGAAGGAGGTTAAGGAATGCGACATCTAAACATCGGCAGGCAGCTTAGCCGCAATAGCAGCCATCGTAAGGCGATGCTCAGGAACATGGCGGTGTCGCTGTTTCGGCATGAGGTTATCAAGACCTCCGTTCCCAAGGCCAAGGAACTGCGCCGCACCGCGGAGCCGCTGATTACGCTTGCCAAACAAGACACGATGGCGAAACGCCGATTGGCGTTTGCCCGGTTGCGGGACAAACAGGTGGTCGCGAAGCTTTTTAGCGATCTCGGACCGCGTTATCGGGAGAGGCCCGGTGGTTATTTGCGTATCCTTAAGTGCGGTTTTCGTAACGGTGACCGCGCTCCGATGGCCTTGGTCGAGCTCGTCGGTCGGCCGTTGCCTCAAGCACTGCCCGGCGCCGACGCTACGAAGGACGCGAAAACCTCCTAATCTGGACCCGTTGGTAAAGAAGTTTGCCATCGGTAGCGGATCCGGGCCACGGCCGGCCCGGCGATTATTCCTCAATACGCGACCCTAAGCGCGAGCCGCTGCCTGTGATGATCGTCTTAGTGACGGATTACGGGATGGAAGGGCCGTACCTCGGTCAGGTTATCTCCGTGCTGTATCAGTTTGCGCCTGGGGTCCAGGTCGTCAACCTCTTCGCCAATGCCCCCACTTACGATCCTCGCGCCACGGCCTATCTGCTTGCCGCCTATCGCCACGGATTCCCGAAAACCAGCGTGTTTTTATGCGTTGTGGATCCCGGCGTCGGAAGCCACCCGCACGCACCGATCGTCGTTCAAGTCGACGAACAATGGTTTGTCGGTCCCGGCAACGGCATCTTCAACGCGGTGATGAAGCGCGGGGGATCTAGCCGTGCCTGGAAGATCACCTGGCGCCCCAAGGTGATCTCGTCGACGTTTCACGGCCGCGATCTCTACGCGCCCGTTGCCGCCACCCTCGCCCGCGGTCAATTTCCCCATTGGGAACCTCTGGAGTTAAGCGATTATGCGACGTGGCCGGATGATCTCCATGAGATCATCTACCTCGACCACTTCGGGAACGCGATGACCGGTGTGCGCGCCTCGGTCGTATCGCCGCAGGCCGCCATTACAATTGCGGGACAACGCGTGCCGAGGGTCAGAACATTCAGTGACGTTCCTGTAGGGCATCCGATGTGGTACGAAAACTCGAACGGGCTCGCCGAGATCGCCGTCAACCAGGGGCGTGCCGATAGGGTGCTGGACCTGTGCGTGGGCCTGCCAATAAGCTTCGAGGAACCAACGTAAGAACCAGCGACCGCTCGGAGGTTTGCTAGAAACATCCACCCGGTGTAGCGATTGTAGCCTGGGCTAGCCCGACTTCCGCAACTCACTGTCGATTTTTAGAGATTTTGGGGTCCGTCTGGCTATTGTACCGCGTGCGATACCCCGGAGCTAAACAAGGCTTCCGGCCCCGGGACCGGTGGAGATGAGGGGAGTCATGAAAAGAGACAACAACGCGCGGTGGGGGATTGCCGGATTCATCATCTTGGTAATCGGGTTTCAGTCAGGGGCGCTTGCGGTGGCTTCCGGCTGGAGCGGTTTGTGAGAAACCACCAGAGGCGCCGCGCCTGCCAGAAGCAGTCTGGATCAATCCGCCTGAAACGAAACCTTCACAAATGATTGCTACACTAAATTCACAGAAAGGTGTATCAAAACTATTTGACCCATTCCGACAGACAACAAGACGTCAGTTGCGAACTGGCCTTGAATGCCTTATCCTTTGAAGTAGTGGTGGGGGGGCTTCAAGAATACAGAACGGAATCTATATCTATGAGAGTCTTCTCCAGCTGTCTAATAGCGTTTTTGGCCACGGTTGCCATCCTCTTCGTCCTTGCCCATGTTGCCCGGCGCTTCGAGTGGCTGGTGGACAAACCGGAGGGTCGCAAACGCCACCAAGGCTCAGTGCCTGTC
>JBOIDH010000008.1:0-15999 GCA_050740495.1 Gammaproteobacteria bacterium
TTATTTCTGTCCGCCCCGCGCTGCCGCCGGATTCGAGGCCTGGATTGAGAGCTTCGGCGTGCTGCCCGGTCCCGGCGCAGAATGCGCCGTCCTCGCCCGCCGATCTGCGTGACCGGCTGACTGGCAGTACAGGCAAGGGGTCAGGTCTCAACTTATTAGTTTGTGTAGGGTCATTAGGATACACAAACTAATAAGTTGAGACCTGACCCCACTCCCTGACCCCACTCCCGAGACGTGGACCTCGCGTGCCCCTCAAAGATCTGGAGGGTCATCAATCCCAGCCCCCGTTTCTTCGAGCGGATGGAAAAGTTTCCTGGGCATAAGCGGGTCGGCGACGGGATCAATAGCGTGAACGACCCCACCAACGTCTGGGTGGTGCGGGTGAAATGCGACGACGCGACGTGCTCGACGACCGAAGCGATTGACTTCTACGGCTGCCCTGTTTCGTCCGACTAGTTCGCCAGGTAGCAGCCAGGCACTCCGGAACTTGTCCACGACCGCGGGGCCAGGAGCAGAGAGGAGAAGACAACCATGGGCGGAGTAGGCGCAGCGCGAGTGCTTGGGCTGCCGCCCACCACCCTGCGATCCCGCATGGAGAAGCTTGGGATCATAAAGAACGCGTAAGGGTTACGACATTTCGTAACTCTTACGATATGTCGTAACGCCGAGGCCCTGTACGGCGACCCAGCCCCACCCGAATCTTCATTGAAAACCCCATAAGAGCAGCCACTTAGAGCATGCTCTCCGGGTCTTTTTATTTCTGGCACCTGCGTTGCTCTGTAGCAGTTATGCGGGAGAGTGTCACTGAGCTCAGTTGCAAGCGGTACGAGGAAGGGGCGTTTTTCGATTCTCACCGGATCGAAAACACGACGCAGATATGGAAGCCCGGCATTCGCCCCTTATTGCTGATCATCCTACTAGTAACTGCTAAGTGTATTTACTGACAGACGATCCGTTAGTCTTGCTAACGGAAGGAGCCTAATATGAACACGTCAGCAGCCCTTGGTTCTCAGCGACTGTTTGATTGAACGTCTAGAGAAACGAGATAAGACCTATGAAACCGTTACAAACAGCGAGTCTTTTAGTACTCTTCACCGTGCTCGGGAACACACTTGCAGCAGCTGACGGGGACCTTCCCGACAATATACAGGGGGGAACGCCGCGCTGGGATCCGGAGTTCGGCTGGTTGGCGACGGACCCGGAACCGGAACAAAAAGCGACGTTAAAAGAGTTAGAGCTCAAGCTGGGTGAGAAGCCTGGGAGATTTGAGCCATGCACGGTGGACGAGGTTTTTGTTCTCCAGAAGATCCAGGATGCGCTGCAACGTGGGGAAGCGCCCCAGCTCACCCTCGACGACCTCTACCCACCGGTACCTGAAGACCGCGAGGCGTACCGCGTAGGGGAGGAGTACGTGTTAGAGAGACCCGGTTCGCGATTTGCCTCCATCGACTGGTACGACCCCGGGGCCCCTCCCGGGCGACAGCGCGTAGTACAGGTGGTCCAGGACAAGTTTGGGCAGGATGACACCGTTTCTCGAACAGTCGATACGTGGGGAGAGGATCATGTATGGGGGATGACCGTGCAGTCTTGGACCGTGACCCTGGAAAGGCCCGGCACGCGGGATGAGGTGGGAAGCTGGCAGGACGAAGATCTAGAGCAGATCAGCAGAATCTTTATCGATGGGAGTACGGATAGAGGCTGGTGGAGGGCCTTCTACAATCCTGAGCAGGCCGAGCTGGTGATCGAGACGGCTCCGCACCAGAACGTTCGGCCGTTGGCTTCGTGGAACCGCGCAACGTTCACGTTGCGCGCGGATGGCTTCGGTTGGACCTACAACATCGAGCGCGCCGACGGGACTAACTCCGCTGGATACGGCGAACCCTTAAAAGAGCTTGGCTGGTGTTGGATCATCGAACCCTCCTATCATGACGCCCCACGGCGGTCCATCGTGCCTGATGACATTGATCCGGGGGTACCTGCACCGGAACTGCCGCCGATACCGCCAAACTATGGATAAGCCCAGCCCCAAGGGATTATAGGTCCAGGGCGGATGCCCGTCAGGGCGATCCGCCGCAGGCCAATCTTCCGGCGCAACCACCCTCGGCGTTGCGCCCGAGAGATCTAAAGCGGCTCGACGCGAACGCACAGATATAGAGAGAGTACATACAGACATAATGAGCCCGCAGACTTGAGCAACGATTCGCCATGGCTCCGCATACTAGATATGCTAGATATGACAGATGGGATTCGAGAGTCACATTATTGAGGGCACGTGCAGCAGATAAAGCTCGCTGCCGTTACATTCCTGCTCCCCCAGTAGCCACCTCCTTTGGCCTTCACTTGCGGACCCGTCGGGCTGTCAGTGACGTCCCACTCTAACTGACCCGCAACAACAGGAACGTCGTCGCCGGTGCCGCCTCCCTGGATTCCTGTGTCAGCGACACCAAGCACTCCATCGTCGTTAATACCGTCGATGTGCATGTCGTGCGCCGCGGGCGTCCCGTCGGCTCCGGGGTAGTCGATGATGAAGTGGCCGTTCGCTGGAATAGCGAGCTGGTCAGCCAGCTGCTTCTTCCAGGCAGCTGCTGTTCCCACTGACGCGAGCCTGACTTCATCGCCGCACCTGCATCCATAACGCTCGTACGCCTTCTTGATCTTGTCGCGAGGCGTTCCGGTTTCAGAGTGTCCCTGATCACTCTTGATCCGATCCAGAAAGTCACGCTTCCAGAACTTCTTACCTTCTCTTTCCTCTGTTGCAGTGGCTTCGGTAACCCTTGTACTGTCACCCAGAATGTAAATAAGGCTGTATGCAGTGCTGAGCGTAGTACAGATACCTGTGAATGCAGCCGTGGGCGCAACAGCCACAGCGTCACCTGCCTTACCGACCGCATTGGCGCAGGCTGGTATTGTCGCCGGGTACTCATGCAGCGCCAGGATGCGTCACCTGCCTTACCGACCGCATTGGCGCAGGCTGTGCAGCCGCTTGCGAGCAAGCACACGCGCGTCAGCGGCATCGGCGCTTTGTCGGCAGGGTACAACAGGAACGGTTGCAAGCCTGCCTGCGTGACGGACTCTGCGGGCGCAACTCCCAGCAAAACCGAGAAGGCATCCGCAGACGGTAGCGATTCGACGAACCGGCCCACAAAGGCTGTTGTCGACTCTTTTGAAACTCCCGGAGCGGGCTGCGAGGCCAATAAGCTTTCTCGCAACTGGTCTCTACTCTTCGTCGAGAATTCGATCCAGCGCGCGACCGGCGCTTCAACGTATGGTGTTTTCGGAACGGGTCTGGGCCGTGACGGACCTTTCGTGCAGGAGGCAGCGAAGAGTGCGAGTAGCAGTAATGTGAGTGTTCGGTAGGACGCGAGGCGGATGGCTCTGCAGCAGATTTTCATACGTTACTCCGTGCGGAGAGCGCATTTGGTTTCGGCCAGAGGCCCGCCCTATTAATAGGGTTTCAAAGGCCCTTTTTCGGCGAGGGGAAGAGTAGGAGATGGACCTGTGGGTTGTCAAGTACGCGAGCTGTCGGTTCAGGGGATGAGGGGACAGAGCACGATATATTTTTTATGTGTCGCAGCAGGTGCGCCATCGGTATATCGCGGTCTGTCTCTCTAATTCCCAAAGATCCCGTAAGCGTTTACGACATCTCGTAACTCTTACGATATCTCGTCACGCCGAAGCCCTGGGAACGGGGGACTCGCCACACGAACCCATCCGGCGAATTCACTGAAAACCCCATAAAAGAAGCTACTTAGAGACCGACCTCAGGGACTTTCTATTTCTGGCACCCGCGTTGCGCTGTAGCGGTTACGCAGCCTACTGTCACTGCGTATAAATGAGTGGATGAGTTCAGTCGCAGACGGTACGAGGAAGGGGTTTTTCGATCCTCGCCGATACGGCGCGAACACGGAAGCCCGGCATTCGCCGCTTAGAATGATCATCCAACTAGTCACTGCCAAGTTCATTTAGGAGTTAGTAACATGAAAACATCAACCAAGTTCATTTCGATCGATTCTATTGTCGCCGATTCCGTATTAAGAACCGATGCACGGCCTGATGGAAGAGGGCGAAAAGCTATCGCAAACAGCGCCAAAGCTCTGGCTATTGCCATGATCACATTGCTGGTAGCGCTTGCAGATCCGGTGGCTGCGAAAGAGCCTCTTGTCTGGGATTTCCCTTCACATGAGCCACCGCCTGACGGTAAGCCTGTGCTCAATCCCGGGGGATTTCTTATTGGCTGGGTAACCAAAGACGAGTTCGGTAAATCCTGGTTGGTGAACAGGGATCCCTCCTGGCAGATGCCCTCTGAGCCCTTGAAAGTAACTGTATACAAGAACGGTTCGGTTGTTTGGAATGAATTTTTCGTATTGGGTAAACTCGACGATCCCGAAAATGTAGAGGACAACGAACCCGACGATCCTGAAAAGGTAGCGGACAACAAGGATTTCGGGTCCCTCATCGGTGTACACAAGGACGGTTGGGTTGACGCCATTTTAACACAAAGCGATTTCGCGCTTCTCAGCGGTGCCCTGGCCCGACGCCTCCCCGCCGACCAGCAGGCGGACCTCGAGCGCGACCTCGCTCTCGGGCCGATGGCAGCAGTTCTCGTCGGTGACGATCCCGCCGAAGCACCGGCACGAGCGCTCGAGCGTGCCGTGCGCACGTCCATGGTGAACAATGGCCAGAGCGATCCGACGCCTGAGGAAATCGCCCAGGAAAAGGAACGACTTACCGCGGACGAAGCGACGGTAACCATCCCATTAGGGCTTGGGAATGAGCCGGGTCCCACTGCTGGAGACCCGGGCCAGGATGCAGCGCTCGCGCAGGCATTAGAGTACCAAGCTGGTCAGCAGATATTTGCAGGCCTTGAAGCGCGCGCCCGGCAGGACTTCGAAGGGGAGTCTGTGGCGGGCATACCGCTTGAACCCGGAGAACGCGTAGCGCTGTGGCTGTTGCGTCGGGCAAGGCTAGCCGAGTTGCTACGGTCGCTATTTAGCCTGACTTTTTATCAGGAGCGCGGCAACGGCATGGCCGAAGACAGGTTAACGACCATGGGATTGCAAGGGGACTTTACTGCCGTCGTCGACCGCTTGGATGCGATCGCCCGGGAGCTGTCAGACCTCGAGCGTGAGCACACACAGCTCGCCGCGCAACTGCAGGCGGATGCCCGGCAAGGCACCCATTGTCAATCCTGTCCCGCATTGGAGACCGATCAGGGTGTCTCCGCAACGGAACACGACTACCGCCGGTTTGAGCACTACATCGAGATCGGCATGCGCATCAGATCCCTCGAGGCCGAGCGGGACAACTGGCTGACCACGAACGGGGTGCCAGTGGACGCAGCCTTCCACGACAGACGGCAGCAGCTCGCGGCAGACCTCTCCTCGCAAGCTGCGGTCGTTTACCAAAAGCTCACGGCCCTGTCGCAGCTTCAGATGAGTGCCCGGAAAGGCACCCACTGTCAGACCTGTGACGCAGTGGTTCCGGCCGGGATTGTTGAGGACGCGAAGCGAGAGTTATACGAGGCCCTCAACGGTTATGCCCTGCTCGCTATGCCAGTCGCAGTGGAGGTGCAGGGGCAGGATCGGATTGCAGGGCCTCTGTATCAGGTGCTCATGGAGCTAGCTGCGGACCAAGACCAAGCGCGCCAGGAGGCCGTTGATCAAGCCATCTCTGCCCTTGCTCAGCAACTCAAGAGCGAGGAAATTCGGCTCATGAAGCTTAGCAACGTCGAAGAACTCACGGCAGAATTTGGCCGGGACATCTATCGCCCACTCCGTGAGTATGTCGCGCAGACAGCCGAACCTTTCATGAATGCGCCTGGCTGGATGAAGCTTGTCGAGCAACTCTACCAGCTCCAGGAAACCAATAGGAGAGTGGATGAAACGCGCCAGGATGTCGCGCTGTTTGGGCCTCAAGCAACAGTGGCGTTGGTGTCGATATTTTTTCCTCCCGCGCTTATTGTGGAGGTAGCCCTGGTAGGCGTGAATGTCAAAGTCCAATATGATCGGTTCGACCTTGCCAGGACGGATCTCGCCAGCCAACAGACGGCAGTGAACGCTGGTGGCCGCGTTGACAGAGCGGGCCTTTTCACGGCTGAACAGGGCCTCCAGGATGCTAGGGAGAACTTCGAATTCACCCTTGCGATGGCGCCCCTGGCAACCCTCCCCGCCAGCATGGGATTGGCTCTCAGAGGTGCCAAGGCCGCCGGCGCCGTGGCGAAAGCGGGCGGAGCGAGCAGGGCTGCAGATCAGGCGGCCGAGGCTACCAGACACCTCGATCCGACGGATGCCGCCCAGACTCAACGCGTAGCTAAAGGCGGAGGTGGTAGTGAGCCGCCAACTGACCCCTATGATGTCGAGGCGTGGAACAAATATTATGCGAAGAACCCGAATGCACCAAGAACTTTAGGGGCCGCCGCCGCTGATGACCCGGCGGTTTTCGGAGGCGGGAGTGGTGGGAGTGTTGGCACTGCTCCCTCCACGGTGGGTGCAGTGCCTAGTGGGGCGCAAGTATCGCTTGGCAACCTGACTCACGGGTTGAGTCCGCAAGACGCCGCACTTGTTCAATCAGCCTCGCAGAATGGAATGTTAGCGGTGCCCGGTTCGCAGAAACTGCTCAACGGAATCACGAGCTCCAACGCGTCTCATGTAGAAGGTGCTCGGTTTGTGTTGCGAGACTCAGCGGTGGAAATCGGGCAGGGAAAGAAGTTTGTTAAGTTCGAAGACACTATGGCCGGTTTCGAATCCGGCCAAGGCCCCAACCCGATCGCAAAACAGGGCGTCGACGCAATTCGAGGAGGGGAACAGGGGCCCTTAGGGCAGCAAGGGGGCACTGCGGTGCAGTACAAATCGTATAGCGATTTGAACAAGCTCGTAGAAGCAGTTCGGGTACAGGGCACGAAAGATTATTCGCGGTATTATAATAATCAAATCCGGCGGACCGGAACGCTTGTGGACGGTGACGGGAACGCATTGAACGGCAACTTTGAGTACCGCATCGACGCTCAGAAGTTCCGCGTAAACGGGTACCCCGAACCCCAAATCGACCAGGCCATCAAGACGATTCAAAAGGATTTTGATGCCAATCAGAATAGGTGGGGCACAGGGAGGTTCACCGTGGTAAAGGGTCACTAATCCCTGGCAGCGTCGGATGGGGCCAGCGCTGCTTGTCGTGAGGTCCGTAGGGCGGATGCCCGTCAGGGCGATCGAGTTCGGCGAGTTCGGGGTGACCCATCGAGTTCGGGGTCAGAGCAAAAACTGGCTTAGCAGATGGAGACCGATCCATTTATCTGGGCACAAGTGTATACTCTGACCCCGAACTCGGCCTGCGAACTCGGCTACCGAACTCCGGCTAAAAGCAAGTCGAATGATTTCTCGAACTTCGCGCGACGAAGTGGTAGTACACTTGGCGAGCAGGGCGTAAGAGCCCGTATGGGTCGACAAGACGCCGTGATCGATCACATCACACGGGGGATAAAACTACTGGCGGAATCAGAAGGTGAGGGGAAGACCGCCCAAAAGGGCGATCGCGTCGTCTTCAACATGAGGATATTCCTGAACCGAGGCGACGAGGTGCCTCTCAACGAGATCCAATTGCAGTCGTTGCCTGCACACATGATCAGGGTCGAGGAAGGCTGCCGATTCATCGACCGCACCATCACGTTGGGGAAGCGCCAGGCGATTGCAGCGGTGGAATATTCGCTCATCGGAATGAAGGAAGGGGGGTATCGGAAAGTGCGCGCCAGTTCCCATTTAGCGTATCGAGATAAAGGTATTCCGGATCTAATACCCGCCAACGCCGTATTGGTGCTGGAGCTATGGTTACGAAGCGTAAATGTCTGTGAAAGATGGGAGCCTTGAGCCCGTTTTCTTTGCGGCGCCGGGTCGCCGAATCAAGGCTTTTCGTAGCTCCCAGGCGTTCGCGGGATCGGGAGCGGTGGCGAACTGGACTGCTTTGCCTTGGAGCGTCGCGATCGGCTGTCCGTCGAGATAAAGGATCCGATACGAGATCAAGGCAGGCACGCGCTCGCCGGGTGTGATGATCCCGGCGAGGTTCAAGGGGTCCGCGCCGCTTACGGCGATGAGGCAGCCCGTCTTTTCCTCGCGCCGCGTCTCGCGGAGCAGCCCCACGGCTTCGGGGAGGGCGTACTGCTCGCCGCTCATCGCATCCACGAACCGCCCCCCGCGGATCTCGCCCCTTGCTTCCAAGCGTCGATAAACCCGAACCAGATCGCGCCACGGAGGTAAGCGCGGCTCGCGCAGGGTCAAGCGCCGGAAGACGATCCCATAGCGGCGGAGCAAAATCCAGGCGCATGCCTCCAGAGCGCCCGTAGGATCCTGCGTGAGCAAGGGATCCGGCGCAGGCCCTGTCGGCAAGCGCTGCTGCACCAAAACCCAGCGTCCCGCGGCGTGGTCACGCCCCCGCCGTCGTGATTGCCGCTGGCGGCCGCTGGCGGGGGTCAGCAGTAAACGCAAGCCAGCGAAGCTATCGCAGCTCACGATCCCCTTCACAACCAGCTCGGCGAGTGCCTGTTCCACCTGGGTCTTGAGGCACCCGAGCTCCGCGATCAAATCCTCGGTGAATAAGGCTCCCTGGCGGCGTAACGACTCGGCAACCGCCCGCGCGTGCGGGCTCAGTTCGATGTCGCCGGAGTCGGCTGGCTCGGCCAGCCACTCGCGTTGGCGAGCCAAAAACGTGATCGGCGTGGAACGTAGGGGCCCCGCGGCGTTCCCGGCGGGCGGCGCGGGGGCGCGCCGGCGCCACGCCATGCGTCCCGACAAACACAGGCAATCGATCCATGCGGGATCGTAATCACGGAGACGGGCGGGGAGGAGTTCTTCTTCCCAGCTCGCCGCGGCTGCCTCGAAGCCCTCGAGCCGTTCCAATACGGCCGGGAGGGCCGGCTCGCCGCTCAAGCGCGTTGTGGGATCCACATGCTGCCAGCGGAACAGAAACCGCAAAAAATCCGCCGCCGCGACGGGTTCGATCTCTTGGCGAAGCCGCTGTACGGTATAGCGGTGGATACGCGTGAGCAAGCGCCGTTCGCACCATTCCTCGCGATCCTGCCCGGTGAAGTCGCCGCGCAAGACATAGCCCTGGGATTCGAGGGTCAGGAGCGCCGCCCGTAGGGATGGCTCCGCAAGCCCAAACTCCAAGGCAAGCGCAGCCGGTGTCGTGGGTCCGAGGACTTCGAGCCGGCTGCGCAGCAATTCCGCCAAGGCTTCCTCTGTGGTCCAAGCCTTGGACGCATACTCCGCCGGTACATGCAGGATCGGCGTGACGGCGGCGCCGGGATGGCATGCCGAAAGCTCGGGTAAGCGCTCCACGGCGACCCACGCCCGCCATTCCCCGAGGCACAAAACCGTTGCGCGCCTTTCCAACGTAAGTTGTTCCATTAACACGCCCCAGTAGTCCCCCGTGTTCGCCGCCTCGCCAGTGGCGCCACGGCGGCCCTCGAGCTCGGTGATAAATCCCGCCGAGGTCAGCGCCTCGTGCAACTCGTCGGCCGTCGATGCGTCGGGCCAGGCCTCGGCCCCTACGCGTTCGATGGCGCCTGGATCCAAGCGCCCAAGCCGCTCGGCAGACTCGATATCCAGCCAGCGGCGGCTGAGGATGGCTTGGGTGCGCCGCTCCTCCAGGGGCGCATCATCGAGAAAGGCGTAGGGCCGCGCATTGAGGATCTCTTGGGCAAGCGGCGAGGGTTCGGTAAGATCGCGCGCGAGCAAGCGGATCCGCCCGGCTTCGATGGTTTTCAAGAGCGCTTCCAACCCGTCGATGTCCATGGCATCGGTGAGGCAATCGCAGAGCGTTTGCCGCACCAAGGGGTGGTCCGGGATCTCGCGCCGTCCGGCCAGGTGCTCAAGACAGGCCACTTGATCGGGGAACACGATCGCCAGCAGATCCTCCGCGCGCATGCGGTGCAGCCGCGGCGGGACCTTGCGTCCGCCCTGGGCGCGCGGGACGGCGAGCGAGATCGAAGCGTTCCAGCGCCAGCGCAGGGTGAACATCGGCGCATCGAGCAAGGCCTGGGTCAAGACCTCGCGGACGCTGGCCGCGGCGAGATAGCCCCAAACCTCGGAGAGGGGAAAACTATGGGTCTCGCCGAGCGACAACACCACGGCGTCTTCCGTGGCCGCGGCTTGAAGCTCGAAGTTGAACTTGGCGCAGAAGCGTTTGCGTAGCGCCAGACCGAAGGCGCGATTGAGGCGCGATCCGAACGCCGAGTGCAGGACCAACTGCATGCCGCCCGACTCATCGAAGAAGCGTTCCAGCACCAGCGTCTCCTGGGTCGGGAGCACGCCGAGCGCGGCGCGCGCGCTGCCTAGGTATTCAGCGAGCTGCAAGGCGGCGGGCTCCGTGAGTCCGCAGTGCAGCCGCAACCAGCGGACGGCCTCCTCGATACCGCTCTCGACGAGCATCTCATCTAGGAAGGCGCGCAGGCGGGAGACGGCCTGTGATAAGGCGGCGGTCCGCCCGGGCGCCTCGCCCAGCCAGAAGGGAATGGTGGGCGGCTGACCCCGGGCATCCTCCACCCGGACGATGCCCGTCTCGACGCGCAGGATCCGCCACGAGGTGTTGCCGAGCTGGAAGATATCGCCGGCCAGGCTTTCGATAGCGAAGTCCTCGTTGACCGTCCCGACGAAGGTGCCCGCCGGTTCTTGGCGCACTTCGTAGTCGGCGTTGTCGGGGATGGCTCCGCCGCAGGTTACGGCGATCAGGCGGCTGCCGCGCCGTGGCCGCAACCGCCGCTGCACCGTGTCGCGATGGAGATAGGCGCCGCGCCGGCCCCGGCGCGTCGTAAAGCCCTCGGACAGCATGCGGACAAGCGCTTGAAAATCAGACCGGGCGAGGACGCGGTAAGGGTAGGTGCGCACGACGAGATCATAGAGCTCGTCTTCATCCCAGTCTTCGTTGGCGACCATGGCCACGATCTGCTGCGCGAGCACATCGAGCGGCCCCGGCGGCACCTTAGCTTGGTCGAGATCGCCGCAACGGACGGCTTCGAGCAGCGCCGCGCACTCCACCAGATCGTCGCGGCTCAATGGAAACAGCCGGCCCTTCGGGAGCGCCGAGAGCGCATGGCCGGAGCGTCCGACGCGCTGGAGGAGCCCCGCGATTGACCGCGGGCTGCTGAGCTGGCAGACGAGATCCACCTCACCCACGTCGATCCCGAGCTCTAGCGAAGCGGTCGCGACGAGCGCGCGCAGCGCCCCGGCCTTGAGCCGCTGCTCCGCGTCCAGTCTGTGCTCCCGCGCCATGCTGCCGTGATGGGCCGTAATTTGGTCCGTGCCGAGGCGTTCGCTCAGATGGCGCGCCACCCGCTCGGCCATGCGCCGGGTGTTGACGAATACCAAGGTCGTGCGGTGCTCGGTGATGAGTGCCGCGAGGCGGGCATAGAGTTCCTCCCAGACCTCGTTCGACATCACCGCGCTGAGCGGTGACATTGGGATCTCGATCCCGAGATCCCATGCCCGCTCATGACCGATGTCGATGATCGTGCATTGGCGATTCGCGCTCGCATCGCAACCCGCCAGAAAGCGCGCGACCTCGTCGATGGGCCGTTGTGTCGCGGACAGGCCGATACGCGTTAACGGTACGCCGGCAAGCGCGTCGAGGCGGGCGAGGCTGAGCGCCAGATGAGCCCCGCGCTTATTACTAAACAGGGCGTGGATCTCATCGATGATGACCGTGCGGGCGGAGCGCAGCAGGTCGCGGCCACCGACGCTCGTGAGTAGGATATAAAGCGATTCGGGGGTCGTCACCAGGATGTGGGGCGGGTGCTTACGCATCGCAACCCGGTCGCGGCCCGGCGTATCGCCGGTTCGAACGCAAGCACGGATGGTTGGCTCGACGCCGTAACGCTCGCGCAACAGCGATTGAATCCCTTGCAGCGGACCTTGAAGATTCCGCTCGACGTCGTTGCTGAGCGCTTTCAGCGGCGACACGTACACGATTTCCGTCCGATTGCCGAGGTGCCCGCTTTCAGCTTTGCGCACGAGCGTATCGATCGCCGCGAGAAACGCCGCCAGTGTCTTGCCCGAGCCTGTCGGGGCCGCGATTAGAGTATGGTGGTTTTCAACAATGGCGGGCCAAGCGCGTCGTTGGCAGGGCGTCGGCTCGCGGAACCGGGCTTGAAACCAGTCTCGGACAGCGGGATGAAATTGGTCTAGGCTCAATGCTTATAGCCTCGGGCTAGATAGTTCGTTCCACCGATAAGAACGCTTCCGGGAACAAGCGACCGCTACCGTCCAGACCCCCGGTGTCGCGATAGCGTGGGCGGCGAGTGTGCGATCGCGGACATGGGTTTTTTACGTACGCGTAATCGTAAACGCCTATTCGCAACCCTTTACTGCACCTCATACATGTGCAAGCGGTTGTATAAGGTCTTGGAACTAATGCCAAGCATCTCCGCGGTCTTCTCTTTACTGCCACCACAGCGTTCGAGGGTGGCAAGGATCAAGCGCCGCTCGGCCTCGCCGATTTTCATCCCCACCTGTATATTCAGCGAGGTTCCGCGGTTGATCTGAGGGGATCCCAGTCCCTGCGGCAAGAATTGGGCATCGATAACATCGTCAGCCATGATAAATGCCCGATGGATGATGTTCTTGAGCTCACGTACGTTGCCGGGCCAGCCGTAGCCTTTGACCTCATACAGGGCGTCCGGGGAAATGGTCTTGCGCGCATTTTCCGCGCGGTTTATCTCGGCAAGAAAGTAGTCGGCGAGTAGCTCAATATCCTCCGTCCGCTCTCGTAAAGGCGGCAGATGGAGCGGGAAGACCTGCAGACGGTAAAGCAGGTCCTCTCGGAGCTTACCCTCGACCACGGCCTCTTCAGGAACACGATTGGTCGCCGCGATCATGCGTACGTCTGTCTCCAGGTATTCTTCGCCACCGACCCGCATGACGGCACCGGTCTCCAATACTCGCAGAAGCTTGGCTTGCAGCTCGACCGGCATTTCGGTTACCTCGTCGAGGAAAAGCGTACCCCCATCCGCACGTTCAATGTAACCCTGATGTGAACGAGTGGCCCCGGTAAAGCTCCCCTTTTCATGACCAAACATCTCACTTTCAATTAACTGCGCGGAGATGGCGCTGCAGTTGATAGGTAGGAATGGACGTTTCCTACGCCGGCTGAGCTCATGGATGGTCTGTGCCACCAACTCCTTGCCCGCGCCGCTCTCACCGGTGATGAGCACCGTGGCCGCCGTGGGCGCGACTCGGGCAATCTGATCGTAGACCGTCTGCATGGCAGGGGATACCCCGATCAAGCGCCCGAAATGGCCAAATTGGCGGAGCTCTCCGCGTAGGGTGTCAATTTCCTCTTTGAGCTCGGCCGGGCGCGCCACCCGTGACAGGATGCTCTTCAATTGCTTAACGTTGAGCGGTTTAATCAGGTAATCGGTTGCACCCAGGCGTAGTGCTTCAATGGAGGTCGCAAGACTGGGGCTGCCGGTAATGAGAACGACCTCGGTCGCTCTACGGGACTTTAAGTCCTGAAACAGGTCCATCCCGCTACCGTCCGGTAGCTGAATATCGAGGAGCAGGAGATCAGGTTGCCGTTCCGCCATCTTTTGGCGGGCCTCGCCTAGGGTGCTTGCCGTAGCAACCGTGAACCCTTCGCAGCCGACCAACTCGGCCAGGCTCCGCAAGGAATCGGTATCGTCGTCAACAATCAATGTGTGGGACATGAATTACTAAAATCCCGGTTGCGAATATTCCGAAACCTGAATCACTTTATCGGATCCGCTACGCCGTGGGTGGGGCTGGGATTTGTGTCTCTCACTCCCGCGCGGAGAAATTCCGAAGCCCAACCGGATATAGAGCTTACAGCGACATCAGTAATTTTTACAGGCTTACTGAGAGTGAATTACCGATCCCGCATGCTAGTCCCAACTTCCCGTCGAGTGCACCGTACGCTAACTTTTTGAAATAACGCGCTTAACTCTGGAAACATGCGCTTGGTATAGAAGCTGCGCTTGCACAAGCACGCTCGCCGGCCGAGCCGCGCCTTTGGGAAAACCGCTGTGGCGGGGCAGAGCGTGCGGATCTGGAGCGGTAGGAAACTGCTTCCGACGGCCCGCCAGACGGAAGCGGCATTGCGCTACCCCATGGCACTTCGTCCGGTCCGAACGGTGAAGCGGCGAGCGTACCTAGGTAAACGCCTCGAATCAGAGTGTCCGCAGGAGTGAGTACATCCAATGAACTGGTATCAAGTACAGCGTAATTGGTCACAAATCCAGGGCAAGGCCCGTCAATTATGGGGTGATCTGACGGAGCAGGAGCTCGAAACGATCAAAGGTGAACGATACGAGCTTATCGGCTTGCTGCAGGCCAAGTACGGTCTTTCCAGGGAACAAGCTCAGGAGTTAGCCGACGACTGGGTCAGACGGCTCTAAACGGCCGCAACCCCCACGAGTGCTGCGTAGGGATACCGCGAATATTCCAATCTGAGGGTATTGGAGCGAGGTTGAAACCGGAATGGAGAATACAAATGTTACTTGCTTCCGCTGATTGCCTAAAGTACGCGGCTATGATGAGCGCCCTTGTCATCGGGGTCGACCCCGCGCGCGCGAAAGCACCGGCACCCAAACCGGCCTTCGAACAAGTGGGCGTCGCGTCTTGGTACGGTCCGGGCTTTCATGGCAAGGAAACCGCGAACGGCGAGCGCTACAACCAGAACAAGCTTACCGCGGCTCACCGCACGTTGCCGTTGGGGACCCGAGCCAAGGTCACCAACCTCGAGAACGGCAAATCGGTCGAGGTGAGGATCAACGACCGCGGGCCCTATGTGAGCATGCGGGTCATCGATCTCTCACGGGCAGCGGCGGGGCGGCTGCGTATGGTGGACAAGGGTATAGTAATCGTCAAGATTGAGGCCTCGAACTGGAGGAGTTAATTAACATGATAAGCAGCATTGGTATCGGAATTCGGCGTAGTGTTTTTACCTTTGTGTTCGGCGTCTTGGTCGGCGCATGCGCAGGGTCATCTAAGCAAGAGAGCACCGGAGAGTATCTCGATGACACGGCGATCACCACTAAAGTCAAGACTGCGTTCTTGGTCGGCGATCGAATGAACGGCCTCGCAATAAACGTCGAGACGTTCAAGGGCACGGTACAGCTGAGCGGGTTTGCGTATTCTCAAGTCGAACGCGCGCGCGCTGAGGAGTTGGCCCGCACTGTCAAGGGAGTAGCAACGGTGAAGAACGATATTCTCATTCGCTAGTTAGGCGGCTCAGTCCTAATTGATCGGAGTTGTAACTTATGTCATGTACCCGATTTTCGAGCAGAGCGTTACTGGTATGGGTTGCATTCGCCATGGCGATGCTGGCCGCCTGCACCACCGCGCAGCAACCCGAACCAGCTAAACTGGGCGAACTTGGCACGGTTGATTTCCCGACTTCCTGCTCAAATCAGCAGGCGCACTTCTTGCGCGGTGTAGCTGCGTTGCATTCCTTCTGGTATCCGGTAGCACTCGATGAGTTCCGCGAAGCCACAAAAATTGAACCGGACTGTATGATGGGTTATTGGGGCGAAGCGATGGCGCACAATCACCCAATCTGGGGCGACCCGCAAGAAACTGACGCCGCGCGCAAAGTACTCGAAAAGATTAAAGACACGCAGAAGCTGACGCCACGCGAGCAAGCCTACTTGCAAGCGGTCAAGATTTTATACGGCGAAGGCGACAAGCCCGCTCGTGACAAGGCGTACTCCGCTGCGATGGAACAAATTTATCGGGACTACCCCGATGATGCGGAGGCGGTGCTCTTTTACGCCCTCTCGCTGATAGGGACTGTCAGCCCGGAAGACCCCGCCGGCGTGCAGACGCGGCTGCGCGCGGGTGAAATCGCTGCGGAAATCTATAAAAAGTATCCCAAGCATCCCGGCGCGGCGCATTACATTCTCCACGCTTACGACGACCCCGAACACGCAATTAAAGCTCTCGAAGCCGCGCGGCGTTACGCCGAAATCGCGCCCGAAGCTCCACACGCTTTGCATATGTC
>JBOIDH010000009.1:0-15476 GCA_050740495.1 Gammaproteobacteria bacterium
AGCCAGAAACTCGGACTTGAGCCGGCCGAGCTCCTTGAGCTGTTCGTTGGCTTCCTGCAACTCGCGGGTGCGCTCCGCGACGCGCGCTTCCAGCTCCTCACGCGCCTCTTCGAGCATCCGCCGCGCCTGCTCGTGCTGCGCGATCTCCAGGGCCAAGGCGGCGAGATCGGCCACGGAGCCGGCGAAGTTCTGTTCATCCAGGGTCCAATGGCGCGGCGGCCCGGTGTGCTCATGACAGACGATCCCAACAAGCTGAACTCCACGCCGCATCGGTGCATCCAGCATCGAGGTGATACCCAAGGGCGCTAAATAGTTGCTAGCGAACTCCCGGGTGCGCGGATCGTTGGGGGCGTCATCGGCGGCCAAGCCCCAACATTCCTTCAAGGCTTGGACATAGGCGGGATACTCCGCCACCATGAGTTCCGCACCCGCGCCGTGCCGGTCCTGGTCCTTTTCGTACAACTCCAGGCATTCTAGCTTGGACTGGTCGGCGCTGAACTTCCACACGCCGACGCGGGCGACATCCAGCGCCTGGGCCGCCCGCTCGGTCAGCTCCCGCAGCGTCCGTCCCAGATCCAGGTAGCGAATGACCCGCTCACTCGTGAGCGCCATCAGGGCGGCGGTCTGCCGCTGCAAGCGCGCTTCGTTCTCGTGCAATGATCGCTCCGAGTGTTCGCGCTGCGCGATCTCCTCGGCGAGCGCCCGCGCCATTCCTTGGCTCCTCTGTGTGCGCCGTAAGCTCGAACCCAGAAAACCGCTGGTCAACGAGAGTACTATCAAGAGCGCGGTCGAAACCGTCCATGCGCCCCACCGAGGATACGCGCCCTGGTACTCGGGTGTGGCCAGGTACAGCACGGACAGCCTGCGGTCCGCGAGCTCGACCGTGGCCTTCCAGCGCATGCCCGAGAGTTGTTTCCATCCTTCGGGCTCCGGCACGGGAGTCGGGTGCGAGCGGTGATGGTAAAGCTCAATGACCGTGGCCCCAGGGGTTTCATCCAGCAGGACCATGTCGATGCCAGGCAAAGCGTAACCGTGCAGCGCGTTTTCGAACAGCTCCCTTACCCGTAGGATCTCCACCACAAAACCCCTCAGGTCCCGAAGCCGGCCGGCGTCGTCCTCGGGCACCCGGGCGTGGCGGTACACCGGCAAGCATAAGACGACCGCGTAGGGATCATTCGCGTCCCGCTCCTTCTGATACAGCTTGACGCCGCCAGAGGCTACGGCGGAGGCTGCCCCGGCGGCCTGCTGCATGGCGAGCAGGCGCTCCCAAAGGGGCTGCATTTGCGGAAGGAGATCCCATCCCAGTGCGAGCGGGTCCTTATCCTGCGGTTCGGAATACAGGATCGGAAAGTACTCGGACCGCTCGGGGGCGCGCACGAACGCGTCCGGCCGGGCCGCATCCTTGATGTAAAAATCGGGAAACCCCTCGGCGCGGACGGCGCGCTCCAAGGCCCTACGTTCCCGCCGAAGGACCCGCGGCCACCATTGCAACGCGAATATATCGGGGTGGCGTACAAAGGATTCCTCGACGAAGGTCCGGAACTCCGCGCGTTCCACCTTCTGGCTGCCGCGGAAAAAATTTGCCAAGGAATGGAGGACCTCCAGATCGGTCTTAATGTGACGCTGGAGGGTCTCCCGGCGTTCGTCGACGAGCTTTTCGAACTGCGCCTGCGCCTCTCGAGCTTCCCACTCCCGCACCAGAAGAAATGCCACGGCAGTGACCGTAAGGCCTAAAACCACGGTAACGAACAAAGGCACATAGAGCCGCCAGCCGGCCGGGCGCCCGTCGGCGGCGGCCAATGGCGCGTGGCCGGATCGGTTTTTCGGGCCAGGGATATTGCGCACGGGAGAGCCGCGGCTGCGCGGCTAATCCTCCGCTAACGCCTTCGGGACTCTATGCGTCTCGATCTGGCCGCACCCCGGCTGTAAACCGGCCCACGATTCGGGTAAGCGGATGCCGACGACAGCGCCTGTCGGCAGGAGCTTTCCGCGCGCCGGCAGTGCCCCCGTGCCTGCGGCGAGATACGCGACGAGGTCTTCCAAGGCCGGGTTGTGACCCACCAGCAATAGCCGTTGGGTTTTCTTTGGACAACGGGCAAGGACGTTCAGTAAGGTCGCGACCTCTGCGCCGTAGATCGCGGGCTCCCAATGAATCTGCCCCTTCTTGATAGCGAGCGCCTCGCAGACCAGGAGGCAGGTCTGGCGCGCGCGCACGGCCGGTGAGCTCACGACCCGGTCGGGGATCAACGCTTGCTCGCGCAGCCAGCGCCCCATGCGCGGTGCGTCGCGCTCTCCGCGCTTCGCTAAGGGACGGTCAAAGTCCGATCCGGGGCCGCTGTCCCAGTCGGATTTCGCGTGCCGCATCACCAGCACGTGCCGCGCCGCACCCGCCACCGTCATCTCCCGCGCGCCTCGCCATGCCATGGCTCGGCCTCTTCGCGGCTGCAAGCATCGGCGCCGTTCACCCACTGGTCCCGATAGTCAAGGTAATCGTAGCGCTTCTTGAGCACGATCCTGCCCGTGCTTTCCTGGGCATAGATCGCTGGGAGATTGATCCCGTTGAAGCGCGAAGCCTTGACGAGGCTATAGGCTCCGATCCCGTCGAAGGTGAGCCGATCGCCTACCCCGAGCGGCTCGCTGAATTCGTAGTCCCCGAAGAGGTCCCCCGCGAGGCAGCTCGATCCGGCAATGAGGTACCGATAGGGCCCGCCGCGTACGGCTTCCCGCAAGGCCGGGCTCGTCTGGTATTCGAACACCTCCGGCAGATGCGCGACCGTGGTGTCCAAAACCGCCACGTCGCGGCCCTCGCTCGGGAACACATCGACCACGCTGGCGATGAGACAGGCCGCTTCCCCGGCCACGGCCTTGCCGGGCTCAAACAACACTTCCAACCCATAGCGCCGTTGCAAACCTCCCACGATGCGCGCGAATTCCTCGACCGCGTCCGGCCGGTCGACATAATACCCGCCGCCGAGATTGATCCACTCGAGTCTCGAAAGCCATGCGCCGAGCACTTCCTCGACGCGTGCGAGCGTGGCGGCGAGCGGGCCGAGATCACGCGCCGCGTGCATGGTGTGGAAGTGGACGCCGCTGAGCCCGGCAAGATCGGCGCCGCCCGCGTCCAAAGCACTCCTGACGGCACCGAGCGCGGCGCCGAGTTTGGAATGCGGCCGGCAGGGGTCATAGCGCGGATCGCCAAGATGCGAGACGCCGGGATTGATGCGCAATCCGCGGCGCACGCCCGCGGGCCGCCCGCGCTCGCGGCAGCGCTGCCATTGCGCGAGGGAATTAAAACTTAAAAAGTCGCAGCGCCGGGTGATCTCCGGAAACTCGTCCGCTCTCAATCCTGGGGTCGTGATGTGAACCACGCCCTTATCGCCGAGCACCTCGCGCGCTAACCTGGCCTCGAACAAGGAGCTCACGGAGAACCCGTCGAGCAGCGGCCGCAGGCACTCGAGGATATCGACGAACGGTAAGGCTTTTATGGAGAATAACAGCTTGAAACCCCTCTCCGCGCGGAGGGGCGCGAACCAACACAACGCCCGGCGCAGCGCTCCTTCGTCGTAGACAAAGGCGGGGGTAAGGATAGACACGCTCATGCAACCGATGACCTGTGTGGTAAGTCGCTCATATTACGCACGCTGGAAAACGTGGACTAAAAGATAACACAGCATGAGGGACCGGGCGCGATCGAGCGTGCGGTGCGGATGTTAAACGCGATCTGTGAGAAGATCGCCGCAGCGCCATGCCAGCCCTGTCGATCAAAAACCTCCACAAGACCTACAAGAACGGTTTTCAAGCCTTAAAAGGGATCGATCTTGAGGTAGAAAGCGGTGATTTTTTTGCCTTGCTCGGCCCGAACGGCGCGGGCAAGTCGACGACCATCGGCATCATCACCGGACTGGTCACCAAGTCCGGCGGATCGGCGAGCATCTACGGGCACGACATCGATCATGAGATCGAGGCGGCCAAGACGCACATCGGACTCGTGCCCCAAGAGATCAATTTCTCCCAATTTGAACCGGTCATCGATATCGTCGTCAACCAAGCCGGTTACTATGGCCTGGAACGCACCCTCGCTAAACAACGCGCCGCAAAGTACTTGAAGGCGCTCGGGCTGTGGGAGAAACGCAATGATCGCTCTCGTACACTGTCGGGGGGCATGAAGCGGCGGCTGATGATCGCCCGGGCGCTGGTGCACGAGCCCAAGCTTCTCGTCCTCGATGAACCGACGGCGGGCGTGGACATCGAGCTGCGGCGTTCGATGTGGGAATTTCTGCGCGCAACCAATCTTGACGGCACGACGATTATCTTGACCACGCACTATCTGGAGGAAGCCGAGCGCCTGTGCCGTAATATCGCCATCATCGACCAGGGGGAAATCATAGAAAATACGTCGATGAAGCGCCTGCTGGCGCAGCTCAACCTGGAGACCTTCGTCTTGGACATCCGCCAGCATCTCACAGAGCCTCCCCCCGTCAATGGCTACCATCTGCGCTTGGTCGATGAGACCACGCTCGAGGTCGATGTCAGCAAGGCCTTGGGTATCAATGAGCTGTTTCGCGGACTTTCCGAACGGGGGGTCGAAGTTGTCAGCATGCGCAACAAGGCCAATCGGCTCGAAGAGCTCTTCATACGCTTACTCGACAAGTCAGGAAATAATGCCCATGCTTAGCGGCGCGGCGCGGCGTTACGCCATCGCCTATCAGACCATCGTCATCAAAGAGGTGGTGCGTTTTCTGCGGATTTGGGTGCAAACGATTCTGCCCGCGGCCATCACCATGACCCTGTATTTTCTTATTTTCGGGAACCTCATCGGTCCGCGTATCGGCGAGATGGAAGGCTTTAGCTATGTGCAATACATCGCGCCCGGAATCATCATGATGGCGGTCATCACGAATTCCTACGCCAACGTCGTATCGTCGTTCTTCGGCTCCAAGTTTCAAAAACATATCGAGGAGATGCTGGTCGCACCCATCCCGAACTGGATCATCATGGCCGGATTCATCACAGGTGGCGTCGCGCGCGGATTATGTGTCGGTATCGTGGTTACGGCCGTCGCGCTCTTCTTTACCGATCTCCACGTTCATTCCCTCACCGTGATGGTCTCCACGATCCTGCTCACGGCCATGCTGTTTTCACTGGGCGGGCTCATCAACGGGCTGTTCGCCCGTAACTTCGACGACACCTCGATCATACCGACCTTCGTGCTCACGCCGCTCACCTATCTCGGCGGGGTCTTCTATTCGATCAAACTCCTGCCCGAAACGTGGCAGATGGTCTCCTTCGGCAATCCGATTCTCTATATGGTCAACGCCTTCCGCTATGGGGTGCTGGGCGTGTCCGACATGCCCTTACCCGCCGCTTATGGGGTGATCCTCCTTTTCATCGCGGCGCTCTGGTGGCTCGGCTTGCGTTTGTTCAATCAGGGGACTGGGATAAAGACTTGATGGTGCTACATGCGCGCGCTCCGACTACGTCTCCAGAAGTCCGGCCCCGTAAATATTCCTTGGACCATCCATCCCGATCCGGACGGTAGCCGCAAACGCGAGATGGCGCGACGAAGGTATGCTGGGTGGCGAACGCCGATGCGTGTTCTGCGGCGCGCCCTGCTCGCCTTGTGCCTGATCCCCGCGCTCCTCGTGCTGTGCTTGCGCTGGTTCGATCCGTGGGTGACGAGCTTCATGCTGCGCGATCTCACGCTGGCCCTCGTCGAAGGGCGCGAGGATCATGCTTTTCGCTACCGCTGGACCGATTGGGAAAGGATTTCTCCGCATGCGAAGCTCGCCGTGGTGGCCTCCGAGGATCAGAAGTTTCCTCGGCACTTCGGTTTCGATCTCGATGCCATCGCGCAGGTCTGGCGCGGTAACCGGGACAGTGGCCGCTTGCGCGGGGCAAGCACCATCTCCCAGCAACTCGCGAAGAATCTGTTTCTCTGGCCCGGGAAAAGTTATCTGCGCAAAGGCCTCGAGGCCTATCTCACGATATTAGTGGAAGCGCTCTTACCCAAGCGCCGGATCCTGGAAATATATCTCAACGTGGTGCAGTTCGGGGACGGTGTCTTCGGGATCCGTGCCGCGAGCGAGACGTATTTCGGCAAACTACCTGCTATGCTGTCCGCGCGTGAGGCCGCGCTCCTTGCGGCGGTGTTGCCGAATCCCGAACGCTACCGCGCCGTCCCCCGCCCTGCGCGGCATGTTCAGGCGCGCCAGGCATGGATCCTAAGGCAGATGACGCGCCTCGGGGGGAGCGCGTACCTGGCGCGGTTGTGAGGGATGGCTGAGAGCTTGTGAACATATCTAACCACACATACGCGAAATTTTGGGTTACCTCTCCAAGGTCCTTGTCCTTCCGGGATAGGCATTGTCGTTTCTCCCTCTCCCTCCGGGAGAGGGTTGGGGTGAGGGGATCAGAATAATCGACGCATGTGTTTGATTTGATTCCCCTCATCCTAACCTTCTCCCGGAGGGAGAAGGGACTTTCAGATTCGTCGAAGTCGGTCTGTATGACATTGGTTGCGTAAGGACCTACTGCGCTCGCTACGATTTCTTCACAAGCTCTGAAGAAAGCCTCATGCAACGCGCTATGTCCCGAATCCCTCGACCGCCCCTGGCGATGGCGATGCTCCTTCTGATCACGTTGATCCGAACGGCTTTGGCCGCGCCGATCGAGGTACGACTCCACTATGTAGGCGCGCGCGAGGACCCGGCCTTTCTCGGCGTCACCCAAGGGCTGGAAGAGGCCAACCTTCAGGGCCGGTTTTTAGGTCAGCGTTACCTGCTAGACGGCGAGCGCGGCGCACAGGCCCGGCCCGCCGCTATCCTGGCGGAGCTCGAGGAGCAGGCGCTCGTTGCCGTTGCCGGGCGGCATCCCGGTATACCGGTGTTCAATCTAAGCTCCGAGAGCGACGCGCTGCGTGAAAAATGCCTTGCGAATCTGCTGCACATTCTTCCTAGCCGCGAGATGAAACGCGATGCGCTGGCGCAATGGCGTAAACTGCATCCGGACTCCAACGCCCGGGCACAGGCGTGGCATCCGGAATTTAAAAAATACTCCGCCGAGCAGCTCAGCAAGCGATTTTTCAAGGCCCGCGGACAGGCCATGGACGATGGCGCCTGGGCCGGGTGGGCCGCGGTCAAGCTGCTCTCCGATAGCGTGGCCCGGCTCGACGCGGTGGAACCGGAAAAGTTACTCGACTATATCAGGACCCGGCTTGCCTTCGATGGACAAAAGGGGATCGATATGAGCTTCCGGCCGAACGGCCAGTTGCGGCAACCGGTGTTTCTTGTCGAAGACGGAAAGGTTGTTGGCGAGGCGCCGGTCAAGGGTGTGGTGGATATCGAAGAACTCGACAGCCTCGGGCGGAGCGCCTGCGCGCAACCGGACAGTCAATAATCACAGGAGATCTCGTTCATGAAAGCGTTTTTCATACTCGTGCTGATCGCCTGCGTTTCAGCGGCCGCGGCCGCACCGACCGGGAGGGTATTCGTCACCAACGAACGCGGTAATACCGTCTCGGTCATCGCCGGCGGCACGCTAGTCGAAGCCACGATCGCGGTCGGCAAGCAACCTCGCGGGATTGGGCTCGCCCCGGACGGAAGCGCCCTGTACGTAGCGCTCGGGCGGGAAAATGCGATCGCGGTTATCGATCCGAAGACCCTGAAGGTGCTGCGCAAGATCCCTTCGGGCGATGATCCGGAAGCGTTCGGCGTGCATCCGAACGGCAACATCTATATTTCCAACGAAGATGCGGCCAAGGCCTCGGTGATCGATCCGGCGAGCGCTAAGGTCATCGCCGAGATCCCAGTGGGCCTCGAACCCGAAGGCGTCGCGATTTCCCCCGATGGCAAGCAAGTGATCGTGACCAGCGAGTCGACCAATATGCTGCACATCATCGCCGTGCCGGAGCACAAAGTGGTCGCGAACATCCTGGTGGGCGCCCGCCCGCGCGCCGCGGTTTTCGCACGCGACGGGAAAACCGCCTACGCGACCTCCGAAATCGGCGGTGAAGTCAAACGGGTGGACATGGTGGCCCACAAGGTGCTGAATAAGGTGCCGCTCGGAGACGACAAGATCAAGCCCAAGGACGTGCTGCTCAGCAGGGACGAGACGACGCTCTATGTCGCCGGCGGCCGCGCCGACCAGATCATCGTCCTCGATGCGCAGACCTTGCAGGTCAAGACCCGCATCCCCGTCGGCCAACGGGTGTGGGGCCTGGCCCTGACGCGTGACGGGCGCCGTCTTTATTGCACCAACGGTGTCAGTAACAGTGTCTCGGTGATCGACACCGCCACCGACAAGGTGATACAGACGATCGCCGTGGGCGAGGCGCCGTGGGGGGTCGTCATCGACGACTGAGGGCTTTCGAAAAAACCTACTGCGCAGTTCGTAGGATGGGCTGAGGTCACGAAGCCCATCAATCGCGAACGATGCGCCTCCTTCGTCGGCATATCCTACGAGCTGCGCAGCCCGCCCGCCCGCGAGCCCTAGCCCTCGCGTTTAACCGTGTCACCGGCGCTGTGTTGGTCTTTCTCCATGCCCTGCTTGGCACTAGCTGCAACCTCTTCGCCCCACTCGGTGACATGCTTGACCGTCTCGCCAGCGAGCTCTTGTGCTTTATGTAGGTTTTCCTTGGCTGACGCCGTGGCCTTCTCGCCCCACTCGGAGGCGAGTTTGACCGCGTCCTCGGTAAATTCCTGAGCCTTGTGCAGGTTTTCCTTGGCCGCCGCGGCTACCGTGTCCGTCCATTCGCTGACATGCTTGACGGAATCGCTGGCAAGATCTTGCGTTTTTTGTAGGTTTTCCTTAGCGGTCGCGGTCGCTTTTTCGCTCCACTCAGCGACGTTTTTCACCGCTTCGCCCGTGATCCCCTGGGCCTTTTCGAATCCCTCCTTGGTTGCCTCCGTCGCCTTTTCGCTCATGTCACTGGCGTGCTTAGTCGCGTCACGTACCAGGTGCTTGGCTTTCTCCGCAAATTCCTTCATTTTATCGAACATGCTCATAGTGACCTCCCATGAATCTATCGCCTCATTAAGGACATTCGTTATTGGAACCTTGCGCTCCGTCGCCGCTCTGTACTCTTGCAATCAATGGCTTGCGGTCTAAGTATAGCACCGACCTGAAAACTCACTCGCGATCGCGTTATGCCGCTTGGTTCAGCGCATTCGCCCAAGCAACGCTTTCGAGATAGATCTGCCCGATTCGGTAGACCTTGAGGTCTTGGTAGGCTACTTGATCCAGGTTCCAGCTCTCGTAATTTACGGCGCAATCCAAGGCCTGCCCGGCATCGCCTTTCCTATAGACAAGGGCATTCGTAATCTCCTCGGTAAGCGGTAAATCGTTTACGATTTGCGCAAGCGGGGCATCCAACATCTCATCTAACAGAGACAGCAAACCCACCAGGAAATACTGTTCCGAGGGCATGCCGCATTCCAGCGCCAGAAGCTCGCACATCTTGGCGCGAATTAACGCGATGAAGGTAAGGTCGTCGGGTGAATACGGCGCCGTGGTCAAGGAAAGCAGGTCGGCCCAACGGCGGATGTCCGCGGCGCCGAGGCGGGTAAGCGCCTGCCGGATCGAGTCGATGTCGCGCCGCGTGTCATGCGACTCCGCGTTCACGTAGCGTAACAGCTTATAGCTCAGGGCTACGTCCAAAGACACGGCTTGAGAAAGCGCGTCGATATCGAGGGCCGGCGCTTTGAGCGCGGCGAGCACCTGGACGATAGCCCGATGATGGGTTTCCAGGCGGCGGCCGCGCATGATCTTGGGCCGATCAAAGTGAAACCCTTGGAAGTACTCGCAGCCGAGGTTACGGTATAAGGTGTACTGTTCATCCGACTCAACCTTTTCGGCAAGCAATTTGGCCCGATAGGGCTGGAGCAGTTTGATCAGATCCGCGAGCTCCTGAGGGGATCGCTGCAGAATATCAATCTTGATTATGTCCGCGACCTCGATGAGCGGCTGCCACTTCTCCGAAAAAACGAAATCGTCCAGGGCGATGTGGTAGCCTTGGCGCGCCAGATTCTGCACGGCCATCACCACCGGCGTGTCGATACGGACGGTTTCCAGGACCTCCACGACGACCCGGTCCTTCGGTAACAACAACGGCACGCCATCGATCAAGTTGCGCCGCGCGAAGTTGATAAAGGCGCGATGCGGCCCGACCAACCGATCGAGCCCCTGCTCGAGCAATACATCGACGACCACCTGATTGCTGACGAGGGCGCCCACCATCGTGTCGGCCGGATCGACGGTGACATCGCGAACCAGGAGCTCATAGCCGAACACCCGTAAATCACGATCGAAGATCTGCTGGCGGCCTATTACGAAATCCGGCATGGGTCGGTCTCTACATCAAGGATGAAGTGTCAAGAGAGGGGGACTAAAGGATAATTTATCAACTTGGGCTGCGATTTTCGCACGCTATCCTCGCATATGCTTTACGATCGCGCCACAATTCCGGAAATAGGCAACGCTTGATCCCCTATCGATGCGTTATTTGGATTTCATAGTAGTTTCTCCCTCTCCCCGGGGGAGAGGGGACTTAATCAGAGTTTCCTTAGCCAAAGACGTAATGGTCAGAACCGACGGCCGTTTGGTCATGGCGGTTCTGCCGGCGCTAAGTGCATGAACCAAGCGGCAACACGATCTCTATGAAGATCAGCAGGATGATGATCCACTCGAGGACTTCCATCCGGACCGCCGCCAAGCGATCGGCCATCTTCTCGTAAATGCTCTCGAGCGTATCGAGCTTGCGCAGAATACTCGAATCCCATTCGGCCAGATGGAAGCGCTGGGACACCAGGCGGTAAACGCGCGCGAGATATTGGTCGCCTAAAAGCTTCAACGCGTTATTTACGCCCTCGAACAAGATCGCGCCGTCCACCTGCAGTTGCCCGACGTGCTCGAGATCGGTGCTGGGCCTCAAGACCTTAATAAAGCGTTTGTAGGACCGGGCGAGGCTGTCATAAGCGCGACCCAACGCCTCATCGAGGCGCGAGTCCAGATAGCGCATCTCGACCAGCTCGACGTTGGCGAATTCCAGCACCGCCCGGACGTCATCCCCATTGGCATCAAAAAGTATGGAGGCGTGCCAATCGATGATCGCCAGGTCGCCTGGGCCGAAGGAGATGCGATGGGAAATCGCGTCGCTGACCTCTTCTTCGGATAACTCACCTCGTTCGGCGCGCAGGATCTGAGCGAGTTGCTGGGCGCGCGACAAATAAAAACCTTTGACGTCGACGGGCTCGCCGAAGGACTCGATTTCGAAAATCACATAATCTTCCACAAAGTCCGCGATGCTCTGGCGATCGACCGCCGCGCCAATGACCTGGAGCAGCCGCTCGACCCGGCGCCGCGCGTCGGCCAATAGCTCGGCGTTGTCATAAAGAGTTTCGCTGAGATCGAGCAAGTAGTTGAAGGGACCGATGAGGGGGATGCTGTAGGCAACCGAAACGGCGCCGAAATCATACAAGACCAGATCCACATTGGAACGCGTCTCGATGGCTCCGAAGACAAGCGGCGCCGTCTCCTCGGAGACCCGCAGCGGCGCCGGTTGATAATTAAAATACCGCGGCGCCTTGCGTTTGTGCCGCAGCGCGGCGCGCTCCGTGGCGACGATGCGCTGGGTACGATCGAGATCGATGGCGACCGCCACATCGAAGGCGAATAAGGCATAGCAACTTCCGCTCTTTATCTCCATGCGCTGAGAGCCTTTGAATAAATCTACTGCGCAGCCCGCCCGCATCGTTGCGCGGTGCTCGGAATCCTCATGTATTTCCACATACACTGCGGTTCCTGCGCGCCGTGCGCCTCGCGGGCGGACGTGCTCGCGACGATTTCCTCACAAGCTCTGATTGGAATTCGGGCGTATAGCACATTACGCTCGCTGCCACCGACCAGATGCCGCTGCACCGTGAGTCCCTTCTCAATAGCCGCGCGCTGTCAGGTACTGTTCGATATCTTCCCGTGCGAAGCCAAGCTTGCGCGCCACTCTGTCCGCGTGGCTGACCTTGGAGATCCCATCGACGAGGCGGTAGGTGGGGGCTTCGTGGCTAAAATCGACCTGGCGGTACAGTCCGATACGATCCTTGCGAAAACGCTCGACCAGCTCGTGGTTATGGGTGATAAGGATCGTCGTATTCCCGATGCGCCGGAAGCCGTTCAAGATCGCATGCGAGATCGTGAGCTTTTCCTCGTAGGTCGTCCCCTCGGCCATCTCATCGAGGATCACAAACGAGCGCGGCGTGGTGCCGAGGAAGATCTCCTTGGTGCGCTGTAATTCCGTCCCGAAGCGGCCCTCGAGGTCGGCGAGCGAGCCCGTTTCCGGGGTTTGATAATAGATACGATCGGCGACAGCCATCTCGGCGTCCGCGGCCGGCACATAACACCCGATCTGCGCCAAGAGCTGCACCTGGGCGAGGGTTTTGCAAAAGGCCGTCTTGCCGCCGCTGTTCGGGCCCGTGACGAAACCCAAACGCGCCGCGCCGAGGTCGATATCGTTAGCGACGTAGGCCGGATTGCTTTTGGCCAAGACCGGATTTCTTACCTGGTTAAGGGCCAAGCCATGGCGGCCCGCATCGAGGATCCGCGGCAATACCATGGCGCTCCCGAAGCCGCTTGCATACTGATGGAACGCGAGCAACTCGTCGATCGCGCCCAAGGCGGCCAGGGTGTCTTGCGTCTCTTCGGCCTCGCGGAAGCGATCTCGCAGCGGATAAATGAAGCTATCGCGATCGAAACTACCCACGAACGGCACGTAAAACGCGAGCAAAGGCAGCAGCGAAACCATGAGCACCGGATTGGCCGGCGTCGCGATGTAAGCGGCCAGCCAGGGGCTGGTCAGCATGAAATACCCAAGGGCAGCCGCCCCCAGCAGCAGCGGTTTAACGAGCGACGGCCGAAAGCGGATCGCCGGTAAATAGCGGCGTTTCTCGCGGCCGAGCTTCAGCCCACGCTCGGTGAGATACACCGGACCGCGCATCAACGCATGTGCGGCCGTTGCCTCGTAACCGCGGATCGCTTCCACCCGTGCCGCAAGGTAGGGACTTTCGGGCGTCGGCAGATGCCGCGCCTCCCGGGCGAGCTCAAGCATAAAGCGCGTGCCGCGCTTGTAGGCCGCATAGCCATAACCTTCGTACTCCATCTTGTTGGGTGTGGCCCCCAGAAACCCCATGAAGCTACCGAAGAGTAACTCGTAAAAAGGCCGCTCGCCGATCGCGGCGGCTCTGACAAACTGCTGCAGCCGCTCTCGTAGCGCGGCGTTCGATTCGAGCTCGCGCAACGCCTCGTGTTTGGAACGGATGGCCTCCGGTGAGACCGAGGGGTAGGCTAAAGAATGATACAGGGTGGCCTGCCCGGCGCGGGTATGGCAGCCGTTGATGGCATCGAAGATCCGATCCACCTCCAAGATCCGGAAGCTTGCGGCATCGAGCACTCCCGGGCGGAGGCCGCTCAGCGCGCGCACCGAGCTTGCGACATCGCGGTTCCGCGCGATGCTCTCGTAGAAATCTATTACGGCTTCACTCATCGTCCGCCCCCCGAAAGTCAATTTAGATTCCGCCACCACGGGGTGTGCAACCCCGTGGGGCGACCAAAGGGGAGAGCTGCGCCTCTCCCCTTTGGAAACCCCATCGCTAAGGTCCCCGCGGCAAGACCGCGGGGAATAGATTTTATCGATGGGTATTGTAAGCCAGCGGCTTGACTAAATCGAAAGCTACGCCTTCGCGGTCAAAACGATTGCAAAACTGCGTGAGATGAGAATAATAACGCGGCCATGACCGCGGAGATCCTCATCCACGTGCAACACCTCTACCGCTACTACGGCGAGGTCCGCGCCGTCAATGACGTGAGCTTTTCGGTCCGCCGCGGCGAGGTATTGGGTTTTCTCGGTCCCAACGGCGCGGGTAAAACCAGCACCATGCAAATGATCAGTGGGACTCTGGCCCCAAGCGCCGGCGGCATCACGGTCGGCGGTATTGACATCCTCGAATCACCCAAGGCGGCCAAAGCCAATCTCGGCTATCTTCCCGAGCATCCCCCCTTGTATCGGGACATGAGCGTCGATGAATACCTCCTATATTGCGCGCGGCTGCATCGGATCCACCGCCATCAATGCGGCGCCGTGCTCGCCAAAACGAAGTCGCGCTGCGGTTTAGCGGACGCCGGACAACGGCTCATCGGCAACCTGTCGAAGGGCTACCAGCAACGCGTCGGAATCGCACAGGCGATTTTGCACTCACCCTCGGTGGTGATTCTCGATGAACCGACGATCGGGCTCGATCCCATCCAGATCCGAGAAATCCGGGATCTCATCGGCGAGCTGCGCGGCGATCACAGCGTCATCCTCTCGACCCATATCCTTCCCGAGGTGCAAGCCGTCTGCGACCGGGTGCTGATCATTCACCAAGGCCGCCTGGTGTTGGACGATTCCGTGGAGCGCCTGACGCGTCAACAGTCGGTGACCGGGCTTCGCATTGCCCTGCGGCAGCCGCCCGATGTAGCGCAACTGCAAGCCATCGCGGGCGTGGAACAAGTCGAGCGATTGGACTCCAACCGCTTTGTCCTGCGCCATCCGCCGGATCGCAATCCCGCGGATGGCGTGGTCGACCTCGCCGTGCAGCGGCGCTGGGGCTTATTCGAGCTGGTTCCCGAAACCCGTTCGCTGGAAGAGACCTTCGTGCAACTGACCGCCGGCGAGCGGCTGTCAGGTGCGGAGCAGCAGGAGGCGTCCTCATGATCAACGTTATCGCCGATCGCGAGTTCCGCGCACTTTTCGGATCGCCCTTGGCCTGGGCGATCCTGGCCGTGGTCCAGGTGCTCCTAGCCTATATTTTTCTCACCCGCATCCAGCTCTTCGTGGAATTTCAGCCGCGTCTATTGGGCCTGGAACGCTCTCCGGGACTGACCGATATTGTCGTCGCCCCGCTCTTCGGCAGCGCCGGCATCGTGCTCCTCCTGGTCGCGCCCATGCTCACCATGCGCATGATCGCCGAGGAACGGCGTAACGGGACCTTGCGGCTTCTCTATGCCGCCCCGGTGTCCATGCTTGAGATCGTGCTTGGGAAATTCCTCGGACTCATGGCCTTTTTCCTGGTGACGCTGCTCATGATCGCCGCCATGCCGCTGTCGCTGCTCCTGGGCGGCGGCCTCGACCTCGGACAGTTCGCTGCGGGATTCTTGGGCCTCGGTTTGCTCCTGGCGGCGTTTGTCGCCGTGGGGCTGTTCCTGTCCTCCGTGACGGACCATCCCACCGTCGCGGGGATCGCGAGCTTCGGCGTGCTCTTGCTCCTTTGGATCATCGAGTGGCCGGGCGCATCCGAGGAAGGCACGGGCCTTTTTGCTTACTTATCCATGGTGCGTCACTTTCAATCCTTGCTCAAGGGGGTGTTCAATTCGGTGGACGTGTTTTACTACCTGCTGCTGATCGCCGTGTTCCTGATTCTCACCGTGTGGCGGCTGGACGCGGACCGGCTGCA